>NZ_JAWIIV010000007.1:0-245151 GCF_035916955.1 Noviherbaspirillum album
ATACGACTGGAAATGGCCAAGGCAGCGCTGGAGGTCAAGTGCGAGCCGACCGAGATCAGCTTCATCCGCGCCTTCCATGCCATCCAATACGAGTTGCACTGGGCTGCCGTGACCCGAGCCCAGGGCAAACTGCCCGCTTTACTACAGCGCCTTCGTCAGCGCCTGGTCATGCTCTTGAATGAACAACGGCCCGGCCGAAAAATCGAACGGGCCGTGAAGGCCTTGCCACATCGTTACACCGTTCGGGTCCTCAAGAAAAACCTTAACTGAACGGCATTACGGCGCTGCCGCTCTTTTTCATTGCCGATTCGTTCGTCGAACGCCGTCCGGCGCAGCCTCCTACGAGGATGCATTCCCGCCCTGTGCCGGGTCATGCAATGAGCGCGAGGCGACGACTTCGTACACCGAGCCGTCGCTGCCGGTGACCGACTGCACCAGGACGACATGGTGCGCGCGCCAGACGATCGGATCGAAAACTATGTCGGCCGGAAGTGAGGCGTCGCGGGCAAGCGTGATATGCGGCTTGAACGTGCCGTGGCGGTCATAGGCAATGCCGCGCGCGCTCAGTGCCGAATGCAGCTCCTGCTCAAGCGAGGCCAGTCCGTCCGGTACCTGATGCGTGCCGGCCCAAGCTACGCGGTTGCGCGGAAAGTAGCCGACCTTGTCGATGACGAGGGTTTCGTCTCTCGGCTGCAATTGCGCGAGTATCTCTTTCGCCGTCGTGACGACCGAAGCGGGCTGCATGCCGAGAAATGCCAGCGTCAGATGCAGATTTCCGTAAGGTATCCAGCGGCCCTGCATAGGCGCCTGCAATTGCATCAGCGCGGTCTTGACTGCGTCATCGGGCCAGAGCGCAAAAAAGAGGCGCAGCTTATCGTTGGGGTTGATGCTCATTTGACTCCCGCTATCATGGGTTGGGTTGCCTGCGTTGAATCAAGTCGGGTCTGGTCCGGTCAAACCGAAAGCGCTCTAATGGCATAGCGTGGCGCCGCGGTCGCTGAAGCCGTCCTTCTCCACCGGCAGGAATTCCCATTCATAGCCTTTCTCCTTCAGATTCAGCTTGAGCACGCCCAGCGTCGTGTTGTCGCTGACCTGGCTGTGCGATTTGCGGAAGCGGAAGGGCGTCAGCTGCGCACCGCCGGTACCCACCACGAATTGCCTTACGCCTCGCCGGTCATCGCGCTGGCCGTCAGCATCCTGCGGCGCAAAGCGTTCATAACCATGATCATGCGCCGCAAGGACAAGTTCCGCGCCGGCCGCGTGAAGGATGCGCCATGCTTCCTGCATGCGCTTGCTGCTGCCGTGGCCGCCGGAGCTGTACAGCGGATGGTGCCAGTAAGCGAGCGTGCAGGAGGAAGGATTGGCGGCAAGGTCCCTGCGCAGCCATGCGAGCTGCCTGCTGTGTTCCTCCGGCTTGAGATAGCTGTTGAGGGAGATTACATGCCAGCTTCCGATCCTGAAGCTGTAGTACCCGGATTGATGCGGGCCGGCAGCGTTTCCGAAGTACCGGTAATAGCCGGTCGCTTGCGGCGTATAGTATTCATGGTTGCCCGGAGAAGGATGGGTGCGGTCCTTGAATTTCCCCCAAGTGGCGTCGTAGCAGCCGGTGAACTCTTCCAGCAGGCCCACCGGATAGGTGTGATCCCCGAGTGTCAGCACCGCCGCTTCCCGGTCGGCCATGAGCCCTGCGGAAACCAGGGCGGCGGTCTTCGCGGCGCCGCTGTCCTGCGGACGGTATTGCTTGCAGTCGGCAATGTCGCCGGCGGCATAGACTGTCACGCCCTTGTCGCTGAGGCTGGCTTGTTTCTCCGCTTCTTCACGCGCGGGCCTGTCGCTGATGCAGCCGCTCAAGCTCGTGATGAGCAGTGTGGTGATCGCAAGGGGAAAGATTCGGAACGTGTTCGGACGCAAGGCACGCAACTTCATGACACTCCATTCGGCAGATCAAGGTTTTTCGAACGTGGAATGATAAGCGCACATGGGCCTGCGCATGCTAGTTCATGCTTGCGAACCCGGATCGTGAATGATCGCAAAAGGAGCGGTAAGACAGGACCGAAGACGGCCCGTGTGCCGTTCCGTTCGCCTCAATCACCGGATGGACCGAATCAGGCAATGCGGCGAACGGGAGAACATGGAGCAGTCCTGCGAGATCGCAGTTTCAGAATTCGTTTTCCCTGAATGCCCGCTCGGCGCGTTCCTGCGCGGCCTTCCAGGCTTCCTCCTCGGTGGGAAACATGCCGGCGGGAATATAGGTTTCGGCGATTTCCGGCTCGCGCGTGAGCCGCACGTAGACCTGGGCCTCGAAGGTATCATCCGGCTGCTTGACAGCAATGATGCGTGCCAGGTGCGTTCCGCTTTGCAGCATGCGTCCGGCTGGTTGCGAAGCGTCTTCGCCTCCCAGCGCAAGCTCGTCGCGCTCCACATCCTGCTGTCCGGGAGATTTCTCTCCGCTGCCAATGTCCGCTTCATCCATCAAGTGTCGGGTTTCGGGTGGCATTGCATTTCTCCTTTGCGATTGCATCCGCGCCAGCGGCGCAAGATGTGTTTCATGTCAGGGTCGACGCAAATATGGATGCGTCCCGGTCGCTTTGTATGATGGCCGTGCTTCCGGATAGTTCTGGTGCGCGGGTGCAATGCCAGGGCGTTACGAACCACGCGACGAACCATCATGAAAGGCCATCGTCTAATTTGTTTTGGAGGCGATATGAACAATGAAAAGCAGAGCACGGTGGAAGTCGGCAAGGGTGACCGCGAAGTTGTTCGCACCAAGGAAAATCCCATCGGCATAGATGACATCGGATTACCTGCTGGCATCCAGCCTGATGAAGTCACCAAACTGGATGACGTCCGGCCCGACCCGGCAAAAACACAGCAGAAACAGTAACTGCAACAAGGACGGCAAGCCGTATCAGTTGGTGATGTGCGGCATTGGAATGACAACCAGGCAGCAGCGGGAGCTGCTGCCACGAACGGCGGCAAAGGAGAAGCAGATGGCAAGCAAGGCGGAGTGCGACAAATTTGCGGCGCAACTTGCCCAGCGTTTCGAGGAATATAGCCGTTGGGCAATCGAGCACTGGCCTAACAAGGAATTTCCGCTGCTGGCTTCCGACTTCACCGAATCGCGCCGCGAACTGAGCGAGATACTGGGCCCAAAGCTCAGCAACGGCGAAGATCCTTCGGATCCGCCCGGAAATTCCGAGGCGGGCCAGTTCCGCGATGTCACGCCGGCGCCTTGGCCCTGAGCTTGGGGCTGAAGCGGTGCCGGGGGCATGCACCCGAGCATGATCAAGCCAGGCACGGAAATTCCTTGAGGCGACACAAGCCGGAAACCGTCGGCGTGGGGCTTAATGTTGATAATCTAATCACATCAGAGGACATCATGACCCCGGCCGACATCATGAAAATCATCAGGACCTACGAGGCCAGCAGCGATACCTCATGGACGACCATGGTGCGCGAGCATGCCAAGTGTCTTGCCTCCGTATCCGACCGGCTGAATCCTCAGGAAATGGAAAAGCTGGTGGAGATTGCCGCGGCTTCGTATCACAAGGCCAAGAACGAGTATCAGGCCAGTGTGGAATATGACCTGCTGGTGCTGCGCCTGAATGCGCAAATGGAAAAGCGACAGCAATCGAAGTAATGTCAGAGCGATGCTCTGGTTGCTTGATGCCGCCACGAATCGAGTTGGCTGGTTTCTGCCGCGCATGCGGCAGCGATAGGCCACGCGCTCGGTGAAACCGGGATGCAGACCTCATCTCCGCGCTCTCAAAGGCGGGATACCGCATAGTGCTTGCGTGGTGTCCCAATCCCCTCGCAGACTGGCATTCGATCCCGTGTGCTGCTATGCAGGCATGCAATAGCTCATTCTTGAGCGAAAATCCTGTACATCGAATTCAATCCCCCAATAAAAAAATCCCGCGAACGCACTACACTGGTCGATCGCGGGCCAATCCCCATAACAGGGAGGAGACGGGAACACCCGACAGATGCGTTTGCACCTGGAGGGCGTATTGATTCTCTCGCCAAAACGCAGCGCTGTTGAAGCCCGATGAGGATTGTTGAGTTAAGGAGATGTCGATGCAATGGAAGGAGCGGCATCGATGCCCGATGGATGGCCCGATAACACTCGACGCACTTATTGCGCCCATTCCACCCATTCCATTCGCTGCCGCGTCAAACCGGATGACGCATTGCCGGGAGGGTCATGGCTGATGCCGATGGCTATCGGTGATCAGGCTTGGCGGATTCCGTTCGGGATCAATCCTGGAGAAGAAGAACCGCGGCGCAGACTCCGCTGACGCCGAGAAGAATTTTGGTGAATCCGCCCGTTTGCACGGGTGTGTCCGATAACACGCGACGGCGTGGAATTTGTGGTGGCGTCAGGGGAAAACCGCATCGAGGACAGGATGATTTCATGGAATCCGTCCTCTTCTTGCAATCCGGGCAGGTGGTTTTCGGCATGGGAAAGTTTCAATTTTTTTAATATCGTATTAAAGCGTAAACCTGTCTCGCGGTACATTCGCCCAGATCAAGCCCGCGCGATTTTGTCAGCAACCCGTGCCTGCGGGACATTTCAAGATAACCATGCGGAACGAGATGTGTGCGGCGGCTTTCATTCACATTGTTACATTGCGTAACTTCGGTGGGGAGAACCACGAGTGGTCGCATACAGTAGGGCAGGCTGGTCTTCGGCCGGCTCGTATGCTGTGTACAGGATCATCATAAGGCTCATCATGAAGCTCACGGTCGTCCCCATCTTGCTTGCTGTGCTGTTGGCCGGATGTGTTGCCGTTCCGATCGACGAGCCCTATCCGGTCCAGTCTTCGGTGCACGTCTACAGCCAGGCTTATCCGGTCTATCAGGTGTATGAAGCACCGCGCCCGATTTACGGGCCGCCGGTCTATGTGCGTCCGCCGGTTTATGGTCCAGGATATCGTTATCGCGAGCGTGACCATGAGCGGCATCCCGGCTATCGGCACCGGGGCAACGGACCGTATTCGCACCATCATTCCGCCCCACGGCCGGAGACCCGGTCTCTGCATCCCGGCCCGCATTCAGGTGCGCATTCCGATCGTCATCCACCCCCTCAAGGCGAAGCGCATCCGAGGCGCGGGCGCGGTGCTGCATCGGGTCCCGGCGTTCCGGGAGGTCGGCCCCCTGCAATGGAAGGGCATGGCGGCCGAGGCGCAATGCGGCAGTAAGCCGAAGCCCATCATTGGATCATTGGGCCCGACATGGGCCGCAGGCAAAAGACAAACAGCGACCGCGCACGGGATTGTCTGTCACGCTCTGCATTGCAAGTTGCCGCAAGAGGAAACCAAGGCGCTGATTTCAAGGGAAACCAGAGGGGATTGGTCCCGCCGACAGGAATCGAACCTGTATCTAGCGCTTAGGAGGCACTCGTTCTATCCATTGAACTACGGCGAGACACGCGGGATGTTGACGCACTGAATCCGCGTCACGCCCGGAATTATAGCCGAGACCGGGACAGAAAATCCTCTCATTGTTTTGCAATGGGTACAATGCAGGCTTCATTCCTCCTTTCCCGTCGACGCGACCGGATTCACCGCATACGCATTTTCCTATGGCAGTCATTTCACTTACCGATGCTCAACTGGCTTTTGGGCATGTCGCCCTGCTCGATCACGCTGAATTTTCCCTGGAAGGCGGTGAACGGGTCGGGCTCATCGGCCGCAACGGCACCGGCAAATCCTCGCTTCTGAAGATCATCGCCGGCATGTCCAAGCTGGACGACGGGCTGCTCGTCATGCAGCAGGGAATCAAGATCGCTTATGTGCAGCAGGAGCCGCAGTTCGTGGAGGAGATGAGCGTTTTCGACGCGGTAGCCTCCGGTCTCGGCGAACTGCCGGGGCTGCTCAACGAATACAACGAGCTTGCCGCCCAGCTTGGCGGCGGCAACGATGATGCGCTGATGGACCGCATGCACGCCATCCAGTCAAAACTGGATGCCGCGGACGCATGGAGCATCGGCAACCGGGTGGAGACGACCCTGGCCCGGCTGAACCTGAACAAGGATGCGATCATGGGCACGCTGTCTGGCGGCACGCAGAAACGCGTCGCCCTGGCCCAGGCACTGGTCGGTGCGCCGGATGTGCTGTTGCTCGATGAGCCGACCAACCACCTGGACTTCACTTCCATCCTCTGGCTCGAGTCCCTGCTGCGGGATTTCAAGGGCAGCATTCTCTTCATTACCCACGACCGCTCCTTCCTGGATCATGTCGCGACCCGCATCATCGAACTCGACCGGGGAAGGCTGTTGTCCTTTCCGGGCAATTTCAGCGCTTACCAGACCCGTAAGGCGGAACAGCTTGAAATCGAGGCCATCGAGAATGCCAAGTTCGACAAATTTCTTGCGCAGGAGGAAGTCTGGATCCGCAAGGGCGTGGAAGCGCGCCGCACACGGAACGAAGGCCGGGTCAAGCGCCTGGAGGAATTGCGCCGCACCCGCAGCGCCCGCCGCGACCAGCAGGGACAGGTGAAGCTGGACGTGTCGTCGGGGGAGCGCTCCGGCAAGATCGTCGCGGAGCTGACCGATATCTCCAAGCACTATGGCGACAAATCCATCGTGCAGGATTTCAGCGCGATCATCATGCGCGGCGACAAGGTGGGCCTGATCGGGCCGAACGGTGCCGGCAAGACCACGATGCTCAAGCTGATCCTGGGTGAGGAGCAGCCCGACAGCGGCTCGGTCAAGCAGGGCGCGCGCTTGCAGGTTGCCTATTTCGACCAGATGCGGGCGCAGCTGAACGAAGAAGCCAGCCTGGCGGATACGATCTCGCCCGGAAGCGATTGGGTGGAAATCAATGGCCAGCGCAAGCACGTGATGACTTACCTGAGCGATTTCCTGTTCGCACCCGAGCGTGCCCGTTCGCCGGTGAAATCCCTGTCCGGTGGCGAGCGCAACCGCCTGCTTCTTGCGCGGCTGTTCGCCAAGCCGGCCAATGTGCTGGTGCTGGACGAGCCCACCAACGACCTCGACATCGACACGCTCGAACTTCTGGAAGAACTTCTCGAGGAATACAGCGGAACCGTGTTCCTGGTTAGCCACGATCGCATGTTTCTCGACAATGTGGTCACGCAGGTGATTGTCGCCGAAGGCGGCGGGTTCTGGCGCGAATACGTTGGCGGTTATACCGACTGGGAAAGGGTGCGCGCGGCTGCCGGCGCCAAACCGGCAGCCAAGCCTGCGGCCAGGCCCGACAGCAAGACGGAAAGCCGGGATAGTGGCGCGGTCTCCGCGGGTGTCGGCAGCAAGCCGAAGAAGCTGAGCTTCAAGGAGCAGCGCGAACTGGAAGCCTTGCCGGCATTGATCGCCTCGCTTGAGGCGGAGCAGAAGGTGATCTCGGAGCAGCTGGCAGACCCCGAGCTGTATCGCCAGCGTCCCGACGAAGTGCAGCGGCTCAATCAGCGTTTCTCGGAAATCGACGAGCAACTGCTCGAGAGCCTGGAAAAATGGGAAGCCATCGAGGCGAAGACCAAGAACTAAGCCTCCGCCGGTTCACAGCCGGCGCTAGTTCAGGCGCCGGCAGGCCTCGCGCAGCTGCGGCAGCTTGCCGCGCAGGGTTTCGGCATCGGGCGCATACGGACGTTCGGCCAGGTAGGCTTCGATATCGTCCAGCGCGGCCTGCGGGCATTCCAGGTTGGCATAGGCCAGGCCACGATCACGGCGTTCCGTGATCTCCTCCGGAAGAAGAATGAGCAGGCGCTGCTGCACGCCCAGCAGGCGCTGCCAGTGCATGTGCTCGAAAAACAGCGACTTCAGGTTGCGTAGCATCCGCACCAGGATTTCGCGCGGATGTGCGGCATGCAGGTAGTAGGACAGCGGGATTGCGCCGGGATAGCTCTGGTGCTCGAAATAGGGTTCCAGCCGTTCTTCGAGTTCCTCGCGCGACAGGCTGGCGCCGTTGAACGGATCGAGCACGATATCGCCGGATTGCACCGACAGCTTCATCAGGAAATGACCGGGAAAGGAGATGCCCTTCACATTCAATCCGATCTGCTGGGCAAGCTCCATGTACAGCACCGCCAATGAAATCGGAATGCCCCTGCGCGTGCGGATGACCTTGTGCAGGTAACTGTTGTCCGGATCGTAGTAGTCGTTCACGTTGCCTGCGAAACCAAGCTCCCGGTAGAAGAAGTGGTTGAGCAGCCTGAGCTTTTGCACGCTGGAGGCATCCGGCGCAAGCCGGCGTTGCAGCCGGGCCGCGAGAATGTCGACCTCCACCTGCGTCGCGGCAAGATCGAGTTGCGGTTCTGCATCCTGAGCGATCGCCAGCGCGGCTTCGAACAGCGGGATGGTGTCGTCTTGCTGTACTAGCGAGGCAAAGTATTCTAGAGATTGGATTACCATACATGTCCATCATAACCCATGCCGCCGCCATTGAAAGGGCAGCATGGCAATCGGACGGCGTCAGCGACCCATGCGCTTGAAGTCGCGGAAGCGGAAACCCATCGCCAGAAGCGATCCAAAGTAAGTTACCGCACAGGCCAGCATCACCAGCGAAAGTGCCCCGACGCGATGCCATGGGCGGGATTGCAGGCCTATCCAGTCGAAATTGCCGGCTGTCCATAACGCGACCCCGGCCAGCAGGCTCAAGGCTGCACAGATGCGGATGAAGAATATGCCCCATCCCTTGTGCGGGGTGTAGATTTTGCGGCGCCTCAACCCGAAGTAAAGCAGGCTGGCATTCAGGCATGCACCGACGCCGACGGACAGCGCGAGTCCGGCATGCTTGAAGTAAGGAACGAAAACCAGATTCAGCAATTGCGTCGTAATCAGGACGACAATCGCGATCTTCACGGGGGTCCGGATATCCTGCTTCGCATAAAACCCAGGCGCGAGTATTTTTACGACGATCAAACCGATCAGGCCGACGCCGTAGGCAATCAGTGCCTGTCCCGTCATGCTGACAGCGAGTTCATCGAACTTTCCATAATGGAACAAGGTGGTCGTCAACGGTTCCGACAGGGTGGCAAGCCCGACCGCCGAAGGCAGTGCAAGCAGAAAAGTCAGCCGCAGTCCCCAGTCCAGCAGGGACGAGTATTCCTCGGCATCCTTGTCGGCATGCGCTTTTGAAAGACTGGGCAGCAGAATCGTGCCCAGCGCCACGCCGAGCAGCGCTGTCGGGAACTCCATCAGGCGGTCGGCATAGGTCAGCCACGATACGCTGCCGGCGGCAAGGCGCGACGCGATATTGGTGTTGATGATGATGCTGATCTGGGCGACGGACACCGCGGCGATGGCCGGCACCATCTGACGCAATACGCGCCGAACGCCCTGATCCCGCAGTGCTGCTTTCAACCCGAAGCCGATCCGGGGCAGCATGCCGATCTTGAGCAAAGCCGGAATCTGTATGGCGACTTGCAGCAGGCCCCCAACCACCACGGCAAAGGCCAGCGCATAGACCGGTTGCTCCATATGGGGAGCGACGAACAGCGAAGCGGCAATGAAGGACAGATTCAGCAGGACCGGCGTCACTGCGGGAATGCGGAACTGGCGCCAGGTATTGAGTATGCCGCCGGCAAGTGCAACGAATGCCATGAATCCGATATAGGGAAACATGATGCGCGTCATCAGTACGGCGGACGAGTAGGCGGACGGGTCGTCCGCGAGTCCGGTGGCAATGAGATAGACCACGACCGGCGCCGCCACGATGCCGAGAATGCAAGTAAGTACCAACGCCCAGATCAGGACAGTCGCGACATGATCGGCCAGTTCCTTGGTCGCCGCCTCGCCTTTCTGATTCTTGTATTCGGCAAGAATGGGTACGAAAGCCTGCGAGAAGGCACCTTCGGCAAACAGGCGGCGCAGGAGATTGGGAATACGGAAAGCGACATTGAAAGCATCCGTGTAGGCGGATGCGCCAAAAGCCCGCGCGATAAGCAGTTCGCGCAACAGCCCCGTGACGCGGGACAGCATAGTCATGCCGGAAACGGTGGCAAGCGTTTTGAGAAGATTCATGGGGCGCAATTATAGCCGCAGCATTCGGCCGGAATTTTCGCCGCAGATGACCCTCGCGGAAATAGGAGCAGGTCACGATTGATCTATCCCTAAAAACTGCGTTATAATCCGCAGCTTTACAGAATTCTGTCTCGCAATCTGCGAACGCAGTCCGATTTCGATTTAGGAAATAATAAATGGCAAATACCGCACAGGCGCGCAAGCGTGCTCGTCAAGCAGTCAAGCAAAACGCACACAACTCCAGCCAGCGCTCGACACTGCGTACGGCGATCAAGGCTGTCCGCAAGGCGATCGAAGCAGGCGACAAGGCCGCTGCATCGCAAGTATTCCAGTCTTCCGTTTCGACGATCGACCGTATCGCCGACAAGAAGATCATCCACAAGAACAAGGCAGCTCGCCACAAGAGCCGTCTGGCAGCCGCTCTGAAAGCGCTGGCCTGATACTGTCGCAAGGCGGACCTGCGCTGTATTGCGTAGTGCCCCGACGCGATAGCAGATCGCGAGACGAATTAGTAGAATCCAGCAAAACCCGCTTGGCCTGTGCCACGCGGGTTTTGCTCGTTATTGCTGATGCCACCTTGCTACTGCTGCTTTCACTGTCGCTGCAGCGGCAAGGCGGCCTGACTAACTAACGCATCCCTCATGCATCCTTGCGTTGCCAGGACTTCCGCTGATTCCGGCTAGTTCGGCAAGCCCTGGATCGCGGTCCCGGGCTTGATATTCTTTTGCCTGAACCATCCCTGGTTCATCTCCAGCGCATATCTCGCCGGCCGTTTCGCGCAATGCGAATCGGTTGTTTGCGGCTGCATGTCTTCGATATTGATAATCTTCCCGCTTTCATCAATGAAGGCAACCGATAGCGGAATGTAGGTGTTCTTCATCCACATGCAGACACCCGCCGGCCCATCGAACACGAATACCATGCCTTCATTCGGCCCCATCCGCTCCCGGTACATTAGTCCCTGTTGCCGCTCCGCATCCTTTGCCGCTACTTCGGCCTTGATGACATGCATGCCGGCATTCAGGGAAATCGTTGGAAATTTTGCAGGTTGCTGGCTCCATGCGGTTGCGCCGAGAGTTGCCATGACGGCGCCAATGATCAGGTGGGGTAGGAATTGAGCCTTCATCGTCGGGAATGATTTGCGGTTGTTATCGGGGTATTGTCGGATTATTGCTGGCCGTTGTCAGCCGTTGTCAGCTGTCGAGAGCTTATACCAATCCCAAGCCGGGATCGGTACTGGCTGATCGACAAGGAATATGTCCTAGCCACGATCGAGTTCAGCCGGAGAAACTTCCCGCCAATCGCCTGGCCAGAGGGGATGGGTGGCCAGTGCGAACGGGCCGATCGAAATTCTGATCAGGCGCAGGGTCGGCAGTCCTACGGCCGCCGTCATGCGGCGCACCTGCCGGTTCTTTCCTTCCGAGAGCGTCAAGGCGATCCAGCTTGTGGGAATGGCGTTGCGATAACGAACGGGAGGATGACGCTCCCACAGCCATTCCGGTTCTTCGATTCGTCTCGCATGGCAAGGTCTGGTCACGAAATCGCCGAGATCGAGCGGGCCGTTCAAGCGCGCGAGGGCATCGTCATCGGGCGAACCCTCAACCTGCACCACATAGGTCTTGGCCTGCTTGCTATCGGGATGGCTGATCCGGTGCTGCAACTTTCCATCGTCCGTAAGAAGCACCAGGCCTTCACTATCGGCGTCGAGGCGGCCGGCAGGGTAGATGCCGGGAATATCGAGATAGTCGGCCAGGGTTTTCCGTCGTTCATGGGCGGAAAACTGGCACATGACGTCGAATGGCTTGTTGAACAGAATCAGGGGCACGAGGGTTCGGTAATGATCGGTTGGGCGCGTAATGCAGCATGCATAAGGCGGCATTTTACGCGTTGATTGCTCAGGGCCTGCAAACGAATGCGGCAGGGCGCGACGCTATCCCTGTCTCCGGGGGCCGTAGGCGCGCAGGCGAATGCAGAAGAGATCCGCGCGGTGCGAAACCCCGTGGCGGCGCTCAAAGCAAAAGCGATGGCATCCAGTAAAATAGTGGAGCATTAATATGATATCGGTCTTGTGTCCTGTGTAAGACCGGGCATCCTTTGAAGACAAAATTTCAAAGTAAGAGACGGCCTTTCCCTTACTCCCAACCCACGGAGCCTACGATGTATCAACATATCAAAGTGCCTGCCGACGGCCAGAAAATCACCGTCAATGCCGATTTTTCCCTGAACGTGCCGGACAATCCGATCATTCCCTATATCGAAGGCGACGGTACCGGCGTGGACATCAGCCCGGTCATGATCAAGGTTGTTGACGCAGCAGTGGCCAAGGCCTATGGCGGCAAGCGCAAGATCAGCTGGATGGAAATCTTCGCAGGTGAAAAATCCACCACGGTGTACGGCCCGGACGTATGGCTGCCGGAGGAAACTCTCCAGGTCCTGAAAGACTATGTGGTGTCGATCAAGGGGCCGCTGACGACACCGGTGGGCGGCGGCATCCGTTCGCTCAACGTCGCGCTGCGCCAGGAACTCGACTTGTATGTCTGCCTGCGGCCGGTGCGGTATTTCAAGGGCGTTCCGTCACCTGTGCGCGAACCGGAAAAGACTGACATGGTGATCTTCCGCGAGAATTCCGAAGATATCTATGCCGGCATCGAATGGGCGGAGGGTTCCGAAGGCGCCAAGAAGGTCATCGAGTTCCTAGTGAAGGAAATGGGCGTCAAGAAGATCCGTTTCCCCGATACCTCGGGCATCGGCGTCAAGCCCGTGTCGCGCGAAGGCACCGAGCGCCTGGTCCGCAAGGCGATCCAGTACGCCATCGACAACGACAAGCCTTCGGTGACGCTGGTTCACAAGGGCAACATCATGAAGTACACGGAAGGTGGCTTCCGTGACTGGGGATACGCGCTGGCGCAGAAGGAATTCGGCGCCGAGCTGATCGACGGCGGCCCGTGGTGCAAGTTCAAGAATCCGAAGACCGGCAAGGAAATCACCATCAAGGATTCGATCGCCGATGCATTCCTGCAGCAGATTCTGCTGCGTCCGAATGAATACAGTGTCATTGCCACACTGAACCTGAACGGCGACTACATCTCCGACGCACTTGCGGCGCAGGTGGGCGGAATCGGCATTGCACCCGGTGCAAACATGTCCGATTCCGTCGCGATGTTCGAAGCGACTCACGGTACCGCGCCGAAATACGCCGGCAAGGATTACGTCAACCCGGGTTCGGTGATCCTGTCTGCGGAAATGATGCTGCGCCACATGGGCTGGGTCGAGGCAGCGGATCTGATCATCGCCTCGATGGAAAAATCGATCACGTCCAAGAAGGTCACCTATGACTTCGCGCGCCTGATGGATGGAGCCACGCAGGTGTCGTGCTCGGGGTTCGGTGACGTCATGATTTCGAACATGTGATTCGATCGGCGTGTTGGCCAGGCCCGATTGCATGGGCTGTGCACCAACGCGCCGACCTGCCTACGCGCCGACACGCGCCCGACGGCGCAGCAATGGAAAAGGCCGGATTATTCCGGCCTTTTCCATTGCTGCGCCTCGTTGCGTGCGCCGCTCGCTACCTGATCTGCGTCTGTTCGAGTGCGAAGCGAATCAGGTCCGCCTGGCCTTCTATGCCGAGCTTGCGCTTGATGTTCAGTCGATGCGTTTCTATCGTTCTCACGCTGAGGCTCATGTCCCGCGCAATGTGCTTGTTCGACTTGCCGGTGGCAATGCATTGCAGGACTTCCCGTTCGCGGGGAGTCAGAAGCAGCGCCGGCGGCATCGGCCGCGCCAGCTGTTTGGTCAGCCCTGCGCTGTAGTAGATGCCTCCCGACATGACGGTATCAATCGCCGTGATGATATCCATGGCAGGAGCATCCTTGAGAACATAGCCCCGTGCGCCGGCCTGGATGGCCTGCATCACGTACTCTGCCTTGTCATGCATGCTGAGCATCAGCACCGCGATCTCCGGATAGAGCGCATTGAATCGGCCTGTCAATTCGATGCCGTTCATTCCGGACAGGTTGATGTCCATCAGTACGAGGTCAATCGACTGCCTGGCAGCATGCCCCAGGGCTTCGGCGGCGTTGCCGGCCTCGGCCACCACTTCGAAATGCGGAATGGTTTCAAGCCGGGCGCGCAGGCCGTCACGCACCAGAGGATGATCATCGACGAGCAGGATATGGACAAAAGGCGGAGTCTGCATGGTTAGGTTACACGTTGGTTACGCGCGAGGCAGGATGGCAATGACGGTGGTGCCTTCGCCGGACGAACTCAGTTCCAGCCTGCCGCCTACAGTATTGACGCGCTCGTGCATGTTGCGCAAGCCAATCCCGCGTTTGGGATGTTGCGACACGCCGGCCACATCGAATCCGATGCCATTGTCGGCAATGCGAAGGCTGATTTCCTGCTTGCCGCCGGTAAGCCGGATGCGCACCGAGCTTGCGGCGGCGTGGCGCTTGATGTTGGTCAGGGTTTCCTGAGCGATCCTGAACATGACCGTGTTCGCAACATCGGACAAGCCTTCTGTGTTCCCTTCCGACAGGAAGTCGACCTCGATGGAGGTATGTTCGCGGAATTCGCTCGCCAAGTGATCGAGTGCCGCAGCCAGTCCAAGATCGTCAAGCAGGGCGGGACGAAGGTCATGCGATATCCTGCGCACTTCGCCGAGCACGTCGTTCAACTGGTTTGCGGCGCGGTCGAAGGACACGCGCGCGCTATCCGGCCGCGAGGCATTGGTGGCCAGCTTGGCGATGCCGGATTCCACCTGCAGCTTGATGGAAACCAGCCATTGGCTGATGCCGTCATGCAGATCACGGGAAAGCCTCGCCCGTTCTTCCTCCTGGGACCGGACGACGCGCTGCGCAAGGACGCGCAGCTTGGCATCCGCCACCCGATGCTCGCTGATATTCAATGCCAGCCCCGATAGTGCGACCGTGAGGGCGCTTGCGATGGCAATGACGGCAATCCATAGCATCGTGCTCCGGATGTTGACGGAATTTTGTGCATCGATTTTTGCAAGGGCGTTATCGACATCGTCAAGGTAAATTCCGGTGCCCAGCATCCAGCCCCATCGTTCTAGCATGACCACATAGCCTAGCTTCGGCGCCATTTTCCGTGTGGACGGTTTTTCCCACAGATAGCGGACCAGGCCGCCGCCGGACCTGGCTTTTGAAATCAGCCTCTGGATTGTGGGATTTCCTTCCGGGTCACGCAGCTCCCACAGATTCTTGCCGACCAGGTCCGGCAGGCGCGGATGCATGAGGCTCTTGCCTGACAAGTCATACAGAAAAAAGTAGCCATCATCCCCGTAGTCGAGGGATGCAAGGATGTTGATGGCTTTCGCCTTCGTTTCGTCGTCGTTCTGGCCAGATTCGTACAGATGGGCGATCGAGCGCGTGGCCAGTGCCACGTAATGGCTCAATTCGGTTTCCTTGCTTGCCACATAGGCAGTCTCGACCGACGCCCGCTGCTGCTGCGCGAGCAGGTTGGCCTGGTGCCTCACCGCGACCGCGATTGCAAGCAATGCAACAATGAGCGGCGTGATGGCGACGAGAAGGATTTTTTGGCGAAGCTTCATGGCGCATAACTTTACCGCTATTTCTGTAAAGCACGTAAAAAGTCTGCAGTTACGGAATGCAGGAGCGGCATGTCGCGCAACATGGATGCTGGTACCAAGCCCATCTTGCAACAAGCGCTTCCCGAACGCGAGGCAAAAAACGCGAGGCGAAAAAAAACCCCGCTTGGCGGGGCTTTTCGGTGCTCTTGCTAATCGATGTGATTAGGGGGCTTGAATATTTGAAGCTTGCTTGCCTTTCGGGCCTTGCGTGACTTCAAATTGAACCTTCTGACCTTCTTTGAGAGTCTTGAAGCCATTCATCTGGATTGCGGAGAAGTGGGCAAACAAATCCTCACCGCCGTCATCCGGAGTAATGAATCCGAAGCCTTTGGAATCGTTGAACCACTTGACGGTACCTGTTGCCATAAAAGCGTCTTTCAAATAATAACTAATCACACGAGCCGTAAAAGCAAGAAGCCTCGCGACACGCTGCCCCCTCTTATAACTTGCTCACTTCATATTGACAATACGACAATGCTCTGTTTGTCAACTGATACCATTGTTCCTGCAAAAAATATAAAAGTCAAGGCAGTTCCGCTGGACTTTTTGAGTTTTTGCAAGCGTAATGCAGAATAGAATTCTTGAAATTGGGCGATCGGGCATTATCTGCGCAATACGCAGAAAGGGCGTAAGATCGGTATACGTATGGAATATCTTTTACCAGGGCGCATGTCACCCGTGGAAAGTCTTAGATTAAACGCATGGCAACTCAGCATGACAACGGTACGGTAATTGCTAGGCAAGAGCAGAAGCTCAAGCCTCCGCCGATGTATCAGGTTCTGCTCTTGAATGACGACTACACGCCAATGGAATTTGTAGTCGCGATCATCCAGGAGTATTTCAACAAGGACCGGGAAACCGCGACGCAGATCATGCTCAAGGTTCATCGAGACGGAAAAGGAATGTGCGGCGTCTATCCGAAAGACATAGCGTCCACTAAAGTGGAATTGGTTTTAACCCACGCGAGAAAAGCAGGACATCCCCTGCAATGCGTGATGGAGGAAGCATGATTGCGCAGGAACTTGAAGTTAGTTTGCACATGGCTTTTGTCGAAGCCCGTCAGGCGCGGCACGAGTTCATTACGGTCGAGCACTTGCTGCTCGCGCTGCTCGACAACCCGTCGGCAGCTGAAGTGCTGCGCGCATGCGCAGTCAATATCGAGGATCTGCGGAAGACGCTGACGAATTTCATCAGCGACAATACGCCGACCGTGCCGGGCACGAGCGAAGTGGATACCCAGCCAACACTGGGCTTCCAGCGCGTGATCCAGCGCGCCATCATGCATGTCCAGTCCGCTTCCAATGGCAAGAAGGAAGTGACGGGCGCCAATGTGCTGGTGGCGATCTTCGGTGAAAAAGATTCCCACGCCGTGTACTATCTGCACCAGCAGGGAGTCACACGTCTCGACGTGGTGAATTTCATTTCCCATGGCGTGCGCAAGGACCAGCAGGTCGATTCCCAGAAGGCTCCTGAAGGCTCCGAAGAGGCTCAGGCCGAAGGGCAGCAGAAGGAAAGCCCGCTTGATCAGTTCACACAGAACCTGAACAAGATGGCTGCCGACGGCAAGATCGATCCCCTCATCGGCCGCGAGTCCGAAGTGGAGCGGGTTATCCAGACGCTCTGCCGCCGCCGCAAGAACAACCCGCTGCTGGTCGGCGAAGCTGGCGTCGGGAAAACCGCGATTGCCGAGGGCCTGGCATGGCGGGTGACCCAGGGCGATGTTCCGGAAGTGCTCCAGAACGCCGTGGTGTACTCGCTCGACATGGGTGCCTTGCTCGCGGGCACCAAGTACCGCGGCGATTTCGAACAGCGCCTGAAGGCAGTGCTCAAGCAGCTGCGTGAAAACCCGAATGGCATCCTGTTCATCGATGAGATCCACACCATCATCGGAGCGGGTTCCGCGTCGGGCGGCACGCTGGATGCCTCCAACCTGCTCAAGCCGGCCCTGTCCAGCGGACAGCTGAAATGCATCGGCGCGACGACGTACACGGAATTCCGTGGCGTGTTCGAAAAGGATCACGCGCTGTCACGCCGCTTCCAGAAAATCGACGTCAACGAGCCGACGGTCGAACAGACCGTGCAGATCCTGCGTGGCCTCAAGTCGCGTTTCGAAGAGCATCACGGCGTGAAGTACTCGTCTTCCGCGCTGACCTCGGCGGCGGAGCTTGCCGCGCGCTTCATCAATGACCGGCATCTTCCGGACAAGGCCATCGATGTGATCGACGAGGCGGGCGCGGCTCAACGCATCCTGCCGAAGTCGAAGCAGAAGAAGACCATCGGCAAGTCGGAAATCGAGGAAATCATTTCCAAGATTGCGCGCATTCCTCCGCAGTCGGTCAACCAGGATGACCGCACCAAGCTGCAGACCATCGATCGCGACCTGAAAAATGTCGTGTTCGGCCAGGATCCGGCCATCGAGGCTCTGGGTTCCGCCATCAAGATGGCGCGCGCAGGCCTCGGCAAGACCGACAAGCCTATCGGCGCCTTCCTGTTCTCCGGTCCCACCGGCGTGGGCAAGACGGAAGTGGCGAAGCAGCTGGCGTTCATCATGGGCATCGAGCTGATCCGCTTCGACATGTCGGAGTACATGGAGCGGCATGCGGTGAGCCGGCTGATCGGCGCGCCTCCGGGTTATGTCGGATTCGACCAGGGCGGTCTGCTGACCGAGGCGATCACGAAGAAGCCGCATGCGGTATTGCTGCTCGACGAAATCGAGAAGGCGCATCCGGATATCTTCAACATCCTGCTGCAGGTCATGGACCATGGCACGCTGACCGACAACAACGGCCGCAAGGCTGACTTCCGCAACGTCATCATCGTCATGACGACGAATGCCGGCGCGGAAAGCCTGCAGAAGCGTTCGATCGGCTTCACCGACAAGAAGGAAGCCGGTGATGAGATGGCCGATATCAAACGGATGTTCACGCCGGAATTCCGCAACCGTCTTGATGCGATCATCAGCTTCAAGCCGCTCGATGAGGAAATCATCCTGCGCGTGGTCGACAAGTTCCTCATGCAGCTGGAAGAGCAGTTGCACGAGAAGAAGGTCGAAGCGGTGTTCACCGAAAGCCTGCGCAAGTTCCTGGCGAAGAAGGGCTTCGATCCGCTCATGGGCGCGCGGCCCATGTCCCGACTTATCCAGGACATGATCCGCAAGGCGCTTGCAGACGAGCTGCTGTTCGGACGCCTGGTTTCCGGTGGCCGTGTGACAGTGGACATGGACGACAAGGAGCAGATCAAGCTCGACTTTGCCGAGGGAGATGTGCCTCCGCCGTCGGCGCCGGAAGAAACGCTGGAAGTCGAGTAAATCGACATTGGCCCGCAAGGGCTTGAAAAAACCCGGATACGCGCGAGCGGTCCGGGTTTTTTATATGTGATGGAAGGACAGGCTGGCATGCCGCGGCTCAGCGGCGGTTGTCACTAGTGCAGACGCCAGCCAGGGCATTGCCTGTCGCTATTGCGCAGGATTGGGCATGTCCGAATGAATGGCATTGACGGCTCGAACGACCTCATCCGTCAGTTTCGTGTCCCAGGCATCAATGTTTTCCTTCAACTGGGCGAGCGATGTCGCGCCGACGATGGTCGAGGCCACGAACCAGCGGCTGTAACACCAGGCAAGCGCCAGCTGGGTCGGCGTCATTCCGTTTTCCCGCGCCAGCTTCGCATATCGTCCACAGGCTTCGATGACCGACGGACGCAGGTAGCGAGGGCTCCAGTTCGGCGGGAATATCGTCAGCCGGCCGCTTGCCTTCGGATCGTCCGCATACTTTGCCGACAACTGGCCGAAAGCCAACGGGCTATATGCAAGAAGGCTAACTCCGGTGCGGAAGCAGGTCTCGTCGAGCGCCTGTTCGAAACTGCGGTTGACCAGGCTGTACGCATTCTGGATAGATGCGATGCGCGGCAAGCCATGCTGCTCGGATTGCCTGATGAATTCGCAGACACCCCATGGCGTTTCGTTGGAGACGCCGACATGCCGGATTTTTCCTTGCCTGACCAGTTCGCCGAGCGCGGCAAGGGTTTCTTCGATCGCGACATGTTGTCTTTCTTTTGCCGGATCAAAAGAGTTCTGGCCGAACATCGGCACATTGCGGCTCGGCCAGTGTAATTGGTACAAATCGATGTAATCCGTTTGCAGTCTGCGCAGGCTTTCCTCGACGGCAGCGCGCAGGTTGACCGCATCGAAATCGGTGCCGCCGTTGCGGATCCAGGAAATGCCGCGCGACGGACCCGCCGCCTTGGTGGCAATAATGACGTCGGCCCGGCGCCCTGACTTTTTCAGCCAGCTGCCAATATGGCTTTCGGTCCGGCCCTGCGTTTCTGCCCGCGGCATGACTGGATACATCTCCGCGGTATCAATGAAATTGATACCGCGCTCCACTGCATAATCAAGCTGGGCATGCGCCTCGGCTTCGGTGTTCTGTTCGCCAAAGGTCATCGTACCCAGGCAGATGCGGGATACATTCAAATCGCTGGTGCCTAGTGTGAGTCGATCCATGTCTCTGTGCAGGAATTGAAAATCGGTTTATCGATGATGGTTGCATGGCGGCACGAGCGGCCACACTCCTATCGCGTCTTGCGCAGCGCGGCCGCGCATTCCCTGATAAGCGTCGGGCCGCAGTAAATGAGGCCCGTGTACAACTGTACCAGCGATGCGCCCGCATCGATCTTGGCCCTGGCGTTATCTGCGGAAAGAATGCCACCGACACCAATGATGGGCAAGCCGTCGCCCAGCTCGGACTTCAATGCCCTGATGACGGAATTGGACAATTCGAACACCGGCGCCCCGGACAATCCGCCTGTTTCTTCCGCATGGGCCAGGCCCTTGACCGCATCCCGGGTGATCGTGGTGTTGGTGGCAATGACGGCATCCATCCGATGTTGCAGCAAGGTTGCCGCAATGGTCTTGACTTGTTCTGTGTCGATGTCGGGAGCAATTTTCAGCGCGATGGGCACGTAGCGCTTGTGTCTGTCCGCCAGCCGCTGCTGTGCGTCCTTCAGGGCCGACAGCAGGGAGTCAAGTTCCGAACCGCCCTGCAGCTGGCGCAGGTTCTTGGTGTTCGGGGAAGAAATGTTGACGGTCACGTAACTTGCGTACGGGTAGACCTTTTCCAGGCAGTGAAGATAGTCGTCCGCCGCGCGTTCGATCGGCGTATCTGCGTTCTTGCCGATGTTGAGCCCGAGTATGCCTTCCTTGTTCTGGAAGAATCTGGATGCCTGGACGTTGGCCACGAATGCATCCACGCCGCCGTTGTTGAAGCCCATGCGGTTGATGATCGCATTTGCCTGCGGCAGGCGAAACATGCGTGGGAGAGGGTTTCCCGGCTGTGGACGCGGTGTGACCGTGCCCACCTCGATTGAGCCGAATCCGAGCGAGGCTAGTCCGTCGATGTAGGCGCCATCCTTATCGAGTCCCGCGGCAAGGCCGACCGGATTGGGAAAGGTGATTCCCATGACTGTGCGGGGATCCGGCTGCGGGCGGCTGATGATCCTGGTCAATCCGAAACCGGATGCTCTTCTCAGCCAGGGCAGGGTGAGGTTGTGTGCAGCTTCGGGGTCGAGGGAAAACAGAAGGGGGCGCGCTAGTGCGTAGAGAAGCTTGTCGGGCATGGCGGTCGGAAGTCGATAGCGGCAAGGGCAGTACAGCGACTGCCTGCTGCCCGGTTGCTTTTTGAAAAGACGCTATTTTAACCCTGCGCTCGGAATTGGTATAACCCAGCCTGCGTTCAGATATCGGCATGCCAGGCTTGCCATTTTCCTTGCACCAGCGCTTCCATCGGTTGAAAATTTACCTTGTAGGCCATCTTCTGGCTGTCGCGTATCCAGTAGCCGAGATAGACATAGGGCATTTCCAGCCGCCTGGCCTGCTCGATCTGCCACATGATGTTGTAAGTGCCGAACGAGGCGCCGCTCACGTCCGGATCATAGAAGGTGTAGACCGACGACAAGCCGTCATTGAGCACATCGATGATGCTGACCATGCGCAGTATGCCGTCGGGATCGCGGAATTCGACCAGCCTCGTATTGACCTTGCTCTGCAGAAGAAACTGCGCATACTGGTCACGGCTGTCCTGGTCCATGCCGCCGCCGGCGTGGCGGGCCGCCTGGTAGCGCAGGTAGAGTTCATAGTGTTCCGGCACGTAAGTCAGTGTCGTAACCCATGTGGTCAAGTCGCCATGTCTATTCCAGGCTCTTCGCTGGCTGCGGTTGCCGGCGAAATCGGCTGCCCTGACCCGCACCGGAATGCATGCCTGGCAACCGTCGCAATAGGGACGGTAGGTGAAAATGCCGCTGCGGCGGAAACCGTTCTTGACCAGTTCCGAATATACGTCCGCGTTGATCAGATGCGACGGCGTGGCAACCTGGGAACGCGCCTGGCGGTTATCGAGGTAGCTGCAGGGATAGGGTGCCGTCGCGTAGAACTGGAGTGTTGCGAATGGCAGGTCTTTTAGATGCGTCATATGCGTGGTGACTGACTGCGATACTGGCGAAACTGGCTGAAGGTGGCGCTAATGGTCATTCTGTAATTTACACCGGCTGGGAAACTGGCATTGAAGTTTTTTACCGCTTCCTGTCATGACAGCGCAAGCGGTTGCCAGTTCGTGATTGGTTCTTTTTCTATTGCCGTCCTGAGATGCGACAGGAAATCCTTCCGCGAGATCGGCACGGCTCCCAGTGACGCCAGATGGGAAGTCTCCTGCTGACAGTCGATCATTTCCACGCCGTTGCACCTTAGGAAGTGCACAAGATATGCCAGTGCAATCTTGGAAGCATCGGATACGCGCGCGAACATCGACTCGCCGTAGAACATGCGGCCAATGCAAACGCCGTAAGCGCCCCCCACCAGTTCGCCGTCGAGCCAAACTTCGGAAGAGTGAGCATGGCCCTGCCGATGCAGTGCGCAGTATCCGCGCAGGATATCTGTTGATATCCAGGTGCCCGCACCATCTTTGCGGGGTGCGGCGCAAGCGCGCATCACCTGCTCGAACGCAGTGTCGAAGCGGATCTGCCAGCGCCCGTCGCCCTGCATGCTTTTCTGCACCTTTTTCAACGTCTTCTTCAGGCTGTGAGAGACGGCAAAGCGCTCGGTGTAAAGCACCATGCGCGGATCGGTACTCCACCAGAGAACGGGCTGGCCGTCCGAAAACCAGGGAAATATCCCGTTTCGATAGGCTTCCAGCAAACGCCGCGGCGAAAGATCGCCTCCGGCTGCCAGCAACCCGGCCGCACCGTCCCGCTCGGTCAGTGCGGTCGAAACATCCGGAAAAGGCGTGGTCGATTCGAGCCAAGGAATCATGCCCCTCCCCAAAATGGAACGCGATGGAATGCCATGACGCACGCAAGCAGTGCGGAACGATGCATCGAAGGATTTCGCAAAAGCATTTTATTCAATATAAACAGTAAGTTGCATATTTGCACCAAAATGGAATAATTCTTGCTAGAAATTGGCGCCAATAGAATATCGTGCACTTTTACAGGGAGTTTTTGCATGGACGGATTAAAAAGCGGCGCCGATGCCCTATTCATTTTGCTGGGCGCCATCATGATTCTGGCAATGCATGCGGGCTTCGCCTTTCTTGAGCTTGGTACGGTCCGCAAGAAGAACCAGGTCAATGCGCTGGTCAAAATATTAGTCGATTTCGCCGTATCGACCATTGCGTATTTCTTCATCGGCTACGGCATTTCCTACGGCGTCAATTTTTTCGCCGATGCATCGACGCTATCGGCCGGCAACGGCTTCGAACTGGTGAAGTTCTTCTTTCTTCTGACTTTCGCAGCCGCCATCCCGGCCATCATCTCGGGCGGCATCGCGGAGCGGGCGAAATTCCATCCCCAGCTGGTGGCCACTGCATTGCTGGTTGGTTTCGTCTACCCCTTGTTCGAGGGAATCGCATGGAATCAGCGATTCGGTATCCAAGCCTGGCTGAAAGCCA
The DNA here is from genome assembly GCF_035916955.1 of Noviherbaspirillum album. Lineage (NCBI taxonomy): Bacteria > Pseudomonadati > Pseudomonadota > Betaproteobacteria > Burkholderiales > Oxalobacteraceae > Noviherbaspirillum > Noviherbaspirillum album. Next base: position 23,525 of record NZ_JAWIIV010000007.1, read on the forward strand.
TGTTCTCTGCCGAATTCCATGATTTCGCCGGCTCGGTCGTCGTGCATGCGGTCGGAGGGTGGGCCGCGCTGCCGGCCATTCTGCTCCTCGGCGCGCGCCGGGGCCGTTATGGGAAGGATGGCGCCATTGCCGCGCATCCGCCATCCAATATTCCCTTCCTGGCGCTCGGCGCCTGGATTCTTGCGGTCGGCTGGTTCGGTTTCAACGTGATGAGCGCGCAGACGCTGGACAAGATCAATGGACTGGTGGCCCTCAATTCATTGATGGCGATGGTGGGCGGCACGCTGGCCTCGGTCATTCTTGGCAAGAACGATCCCGGCTTTGCCTATAACGGCCCCCTGGCGGGACTCGTCGCGGTCTGCGCCGGATCCGATCTGATGCATCCTCTCGGCGCCCTTGCCACCGGCGGACTAGCGGGCGCCATGTTTGTCTGGATGTTCACACTGACGCAGAATAAATGGAAGATCGACGATGTGCTCGGCGTGTGGCCGTTGCATGGTTTGTGCGGCGCATGGGGAGGAATCGCCGCTGGCATCTTCGGTCAATCCGCTCTGGGCGGAATGGGCGGCGTTTCGTTCATGTCCCAGCTGGTGGGCACCGTCCTGGGTGTCGCCATTGCGACGGCGGGTGGAGCAATCATCTACGGCGTGTTGAAGGCGACAGTCGGGATACGCCTCGATCCGGAGCAGGAATTCGATGGCGCCGATCTGTCGATTCACAAGATCAGCGCGACGCCGGAACGCGAAACGAACTGGTAAAGGACCCGTGGTACGGCTCTCTACGCGTGGCTGCGGTGATGTCGCAGCCGGCACAGGGGCCGTTGCGGAAATGGAATGTGCGGACCGTTCCTGCTTTTCGATTCAATCGGTCTGTCGCATCGGCTTGCGGATGTCTTCCGTATGCAGGCCGTATTGTCCGCCTTCGGCGCGAATGCGCGCCATATCGGCGAAGAATGCCTTCAGTGTATGGCCGACTGTGGGAAAGGCGATGTCGCTCCATGGGATTTCGTGCTCGGCAAACAGCTCGACTTCGAGACTCTCGATGCCGGCCTGGTAGTCCAGGTCGAGCAAGGTGGCCCGATAGAACAGATGCACCTGGTGGACATGCGGGACATTGAGCATGGAGAAGAGCCCGTGCAGCTGGATGCGCGCGCCTGCTTCCTCGAAGGTTTCGCGCAAGGCCGCTTCGGTGGTCGTCTCGTTGTTCTCCATGAAGCCTGCGGGCAGGGTCCAGTATCCGTAGCGCGGTTCGATCGCGCGCTTGCACAGCAGGACCCGAATCTTGCCGTCCTCTTCCCATACCGGGATCGAACCGATCACCATCTTCGGGTTCTGGTAATGAATGGTGCCGCATTGCTCGCAGACGAAGCGAGGGCGGTTGTCATCGGGAGGGATCAGCAGCGAAACAGGATGTGCGCACTCAGAGCAGAATTTCATAGAAGGGAGACAGATAGTGATTGTGCCAACCGGGAAGCTTCAGACTTCATGCGCTTTCGGTACACGTGTTGAACCGGACAATGACGGATCGCGCATGGCAAGTGTATCACCACCGATGAAGTTGCAATTGCGCCGACTGTCAATACAGGCTATACTTTCATTCTTCAGACGCGGGGTGGAGCAGTCTGGCAGCTCGTCGGGCTCATAACCCGAAGGTCGCAGGTTCAAATCCTGCCCCCGCAACCAAGTCTCATAGTCTTTCAATTCCCGCCCTCATTACTCCTCCAATAAATCGGGCGCCGGAAAAGCATCAACAGGTTTCTCTGACCGGGCAGCATTGCGAAATGCCGTCGTTGACGATAACTTCAGCAGCTAGTACAGAATAACGCAATAACATGAATACTATTGAGGCTAAGAAAGTCCTCGAAACAGCATTGCTTTGCGCACATGAGCCATTGTCGATCAGCGACATGCGGAAACTGTTTGCGGAAAGCGGCGAAGCTCATGAAGAAGTCGGTGCCGACACCATCAAGGCAATGCTTGAAGAATTGCGCAGGGACTGGGTCGACAAGGGTATCGAAATTGTCAGCCTCTCTACCGGCTGGCGCTTTCAAAGCCGCCCGGAGATGAAGAAGTATCTTGAGCGGCTCAATCCCGAGAAGCCGCCCAAATATACGCGCGCAACGCTTGAAACCCTTGCAATCATCGCCTATCGACAGCCCGTGACACGTGGCGACATCGAAGAAATTCGCGGTGTAACGGTGAACTCTCAAACCATCAAGATGCTCGAAGATCGTGGCTGGATCGAGGCGATCGGACATCGCGATGTCCCCGGGCGTCCGGCGCTTTTTGCCACCACGAGGCAGTTTCTCGATGACCTCGGTTTGACATCGCTGGATCAATTGCCGCCGTTGCAGCAGGTAAGCAAAGACGACATGCAAGGCGGAAGCTTGCCTGAGTTTCAGGCTCTTCAATCCGAAATGCAGGCCGGACTGGATCAGGGCGCGGCGTCTGCCGAAGTGCCGGTTCCTGAAACACCCGACTCCTCAAACGCAGAGCCGGCCCTTGAGTCCCTGAAGGTCCTTGAGCCGCCAGCCCTATCTCCAGAGATCGTTTCCGCCGCGGTAGCGGATATCTCGCCATCAGATGTCGCACCTGTCACGGAAACCCAGGATGACGCAACGCATAGCCCGCAACAAAAAGAATCCAACGATGAATCCTCCCTCCCAAAATGAAGTCGCGGCGATGCCCGCTGAACTTGAGCCGAGAATGGCTTCCGGCGAAAAGGGCGAGCAGACGCAGAAAGATGCGGCTTCGCCTTCCCCGGATGGCGACGGCAAGAACAAGGCGGCCAAGCGCGGCGTGAGGGGGCCTCGCAGTCTGCGCCGCACGCGCGCGCCGCGAAATGCCGAGGCTGAATTGTCGGCGGACGGCGCATCGGGCGAGCAGGTGCGCGCGGCGGACACGCCAGCCGCAGAAGCAGGGCTTGCTGGCGATGGGAGGGCAAGCGACTCCAGGCGGGCACGCCCGCCGCGGCAGCGTACCGGCGAGCCGCGCAATGAAAGCGTGCAGAAGGACGGTGCCGCGTCACCGCGCACCCGTCAGCCGGGCAAGAAGGCCGCGTCTTCGGGCAAGCGAACCCCGTTCCGACCGAAGGCCGGCAATGCGGATGACATTTTCACGCTTGTCACCTCCGGCGCCTTCGATGCGGATGCCGAAGGCAACGCGGCCCGGCGCGATGCGCGTTCGGCCAAGCCGGTTCGTCGCGATCTGACCGCTGACGACGATGCGCCCAAGTTGCACAAGGTGCTCGCCGAAGTGGGCCTCGGCTCGCGCCGCGACATGGAAGAGCTCATCATCGCGGGCCGCGTATCCGTGAACGGCGAACCCGCGCATATTGGTCAGCGCATCCTGCCGACGGATCAGGTCCGGATCAACGGCAAGCTGGTACAGCGCAAGGTCACCAAGCGTCCGCCGCGGGTTCTCATCTATCACAAGCCGGCTGGAGAAATCGTCAGTCACGACGATCCTGAAGGCCGCCCGTCGGTCTTTGCCAATCTGCCGACAATGAAGATCGGGAAGTGGCTCGCGGTGGGTCGCCTGGATTTCAACACCGAAGGCTTGCTGCTGTTTACGACATCCGGCGATCTTGCCAACCGTCTCATGCACCCCCGATACAATATCGAGCGGGAGTATGCGGTGCGTACGCTCGGCGAGCTGGAAGAGGGCATGCGGCAGCGTCTGCTTGCCGGCGTCGAGCTTGACGACGGTGTCGCACAGTTTTCCCGGATTGCCGACGGCGGCGGCGAGGGCGTGAACCGCTGGTACCGCGTGACCATCGGCGAAGGACGCAACCGTGAAGTCCGGCGCATGTTCGAGGCGATCGGCTTGACCGTGTCCCGGCTGATTCGTACCCGTTACGGTGTGCTGACCCTGCCGAGCGGTCTCAGACGCGGCCGCTGGGAAGAGCTCGACGAGCATGCCGTACGGGATCTGATGAGCCTGAGCGGACTGGAAAAACCGGCTAGCCAGCCTGCGGGCGCCAAGCAGCGCAATGACCGCGGCAATGGAAACGTCAACGGCAACGACAGGGCTCAGGCCGCCAAGCGCGGCCCGGCCTATCCGGCGCGAGGCAATCAGCAGCGTGGCGAGCAGGGACAGTCGCGCAGCCGGCAGCCGGATCCGCTGCAGACAGCGCTCGGTTTTCCTGATGCAGGGAAGTCGCGCCGCCATTCGGCAGGACAAGGACGCGGCATGCCCATGGGTAACATGACGCGGCGCCGTTCGCGCGGATAAACGCATGGGCAGGCGTTGCGCGGGGAATTTTTCTGCCTTGCGATGGAAGCGAGCAAGCCTCCGTCGGCGGCAGGTCGATTGTCTTCTCGATTGCGATGCTCAAACTAATTGTTTATAATTAGTGAGTTAACAGAATTGCGCCTGCAAAGGCAAGTTCTGTCGGGGATGGTGGCTGAAGTTGGCCAGATGATAAAAAGGATGGGCACTTGCCCATTTTTTTTTTGTTAAACAGTTTGGCGTCATCATTTTTGCAGTCGATGCACACGTTTTGGAGAATGGCTTGCGGTTGCTGGATTTGGTTGAAAAAACCGTGACAGGCATGGGTTACGAGCTGGTCGAGCTCGAACAGGCGGCCCATGGCTTGCTGCGCGTTTATATCGACTTTCCGCCTGAAGCGGCGGACAAGGGAAACATTACGGTGGAAGACTGCGAAAAGGTCAGTCACCAGCTTTCCCATGTGTTGACGGTGGAAAATGCCAGTTACGAACGCCTGGAAATTTCCTCTCCCGGGCTGGACCGGCCATTGAAGAAGCTATCGGATTACGTCCGTTTCGCGGGTCAGGAAGCGACGATCAAGCTGCGCATGCCGATGCCTTCGGCAGCCAATCGCAAATCCTTCCAGGGAGTGCTGCACGAACCGGACGGCGACATGCTGAAGCTGGAGTTTGAAGGAAAAGATGGACCGGCGATGTTGGAGTTCACCCTCGCCGATGTGGACAAGGCACGTCTGGTGCCGAAAGTGGATTTTAGGAGTCGCAAAGGATGAGTCGCGAAATATTGCTGTTGGTTGATGCTCTGGCACGAGAAAAAAATGTCGATAAGGAAATCGTCTTCGGAGCCCTCGAGCATGCACTTGCTCAAGCGACAAAGAAACGCTATGTCGGCGAAGTCGACGTCCGCGTTTCCATCGACCGCGAAAACGGGGAATTCGAGTCCTTTCGTCGCTGGCATGTCGTTCCTGACGAGGCCGGCCTTCAACTGCCGGATCAGGAAGTACTGCATTTCGAAGCCAAGGAACAGATTCCCGACATTGAAATCGACGATTACATCGAGGAGCCCATCGAGTCGGTCGAATTCGGCCGCCGCTTCGCGCAGGATACCAAGCAGGTAGTGCTCCAGCGTATCCGCGATGCGGAACGCGAGCAGATCCTGACGGACTTCCTCGAGCGCGGCGACTCACTCGTCACCGGCACCATCAAGCGCATGGAGCGCGGCGATGCGATCGTCGAGTCGGGCAAGATCGAGGCCCGCCTGCCGCGGGACCAGATGATTCCAAAGGAAAACCTGCGCATCGGCGACCGGGTCCGGGCATACATCCTGCGTATCGATCGCAATGCGCGCGGACCGCAGGTCATTCTGTCGCGTACAGCCCCGGAATTCATTATGAAGCTGTTCGAACTGGAAGTGCCGGAGATCGAGCAGGGTCTGCTCGAGATCAAGTCGGCGGCCCGCGATGCAGGCGTCCGCGCCAAGATTGCGGTATTCACCAGCGACAAGCGGATCGACCCGATCGGCACCTGCGTCGGCATGCGCGGCTCTCGCGTACAGGCGGTGACAGGCGAGCTGGGGGGGGAGCGCGTCGATATCGTCCTCTGGTCGGAAGACCCGGCCCAGTTCGTCATCGGTGCGCTGGCGCCGGCGAACGTGTCGTCGATCGTGGTCGATGAAGAGAAGCACGCGATGGATGTCGTCGTCGACGAGGAAAATCTGGCGATCGCCATCGGACGCGGCGGCCAGAATGTACGTCTCGCCTCCGAACTGACCGGCTGGCAGATCAATATCATGACGGCGGAGGAATCAGCCGACAAATCGGCTGCCGAAACCGCGGTGATCCGCTCGTTGTTCATGGAAAAGCTCGACGTCGACCAGGAAGTCGCTGACATCCTCGTTGAAGAAGGTTTTTCAAGTCTGGAAGAAATTGCATACGTCCCCATTTCGGAAATGCTGGATATCGAAGCATTCGATGAGGACACGGTCAATGAACTGCGCAATCGCGCCCGCGATGCGCTCGTTACCGAAGCCATTGCTTCCGAGGAAGGGCTGGAGGGCATGGATGAATCCCTCGTCAACCTCGACGGTATTGACAGGGTGACGGCCGGCAAGCTCGGACTTGCGGGAATCAAGACGCTAGGCGCGTTTGCGAACCTCGCCTACGACGAGTTTGGCTCGATTCTCGCTTTGCCGGTCGAGCGTGCGCGTCAGCTGATCGACAACCAATTTGAAGACGTAACTGATGATGAAATGCGTCTGATCGACGCCAAGTACGATGATCGTGCCCGGGCATTGCAATCCAAGGCACGGGAGCTGGCCGAATCTAAATGATGAAGAAAGCTCCAATATTATCTGTCGTGCTACATAGAAAAGAGGACTGAATGGCGAGTAACAACGTAGCCCAATTTGCCACCGAACTGAAGATGCCCGCAGACTTGCTGTTGACGCAACTGCGCGCTGCAGGCGTCGAGAAGAGTTCGGCGTCCGATACCTTGTCCAAAGAAGACAAGGATAAGTTGTTGAATCATCTGCGCCGTTCGCATGGCGCCGCGCCGGAAGCCGAGAAAAAGAAAATCACGCTGACCCGCAAGGAAACGACGGAAATCCGGCAGGCCGACGCCACCGGCAAGTCACGCACCATTCAGGTCGAAGTGCGGAAGAAGCGCACCTTCATCAAGCGCGACGAACCCACCGCCGAGGAATCCGCGCCGAAGGAAGTTGCGGCTCCGGTTATCGATCAGGCGGAAATCGATCGTCGTGCGGAAGAAGATCGCCGCCAGGCCGAGTTGATTGCGCGCCAGGAAGAGGAGCTTCGCGAAAAGCAGGAGCGCCTGGCCCGTCTGGAGGCGGAAAAGGAAGCGCAAGCCAAGGCACAGCGCGAAGCGGAAGAGGCAAAGCGCGCCGAGGAGGCGCGTGCTGCGGCCGAACGTGCAGCCCAGGCTGCCAAGGCCGATCAGACCGCCGCCAAAGCCGACGTGACGGCGGCCGAGGAACGCAAGCGCGCCACCGACGACGAGGCGAAGAAGAAAGCTGCTGAACAGGAAACGAAGGCCGCCGCCGAGCGGGCTGCGGCGACCGAGCGCGCGCGCAAGGCGGTTGCGGACGAAGTGGCGCAGATCAAGGCCATGATGAGCCAGCCGCGCCGTGTGATCAAGGCGCCGGAACCGGCTCCTGCACCGGCTCCTGTGGCCAAGGCCGCCGAAGGTACCCTGCACAAGCCGGCGGATAAAAAGCCCGGAGAGAAAAAGGACGACAAGAAGCCGGCCACCGGCACTGCCGACAAGAAATCCATCAAGTCGGCCAATGTGTCGTCGACCTGGCAAGATGACGCCGCGAAGAAACGCGGCATCAAAACCCGCGGCGGCCCGGCGACGCCGAGCCCGGGTGGTCGGGATGGCTGGCGCGGCGGACCGAAAGGTCGTCGCTCCTCCCATGGCGACGATCGTCACGAGTCCAATTTCCAGGTCCCGACGGAAGCTGTCGTCAAGGACGTGCATGTACCAGAGACGATCACTGTCGCCGAACTGGCGCACAAGATGGCCGTGAAAGCGTCCGAAGTCATCAAGCACTTGATGAAGCTCGGACAGATGGTCACCATCAATCAGGTACTCGACCAGGAAACCGCGATGATCCTGGTGGAGGAAATGGGCCACAAGGCATATGCAGCCAAACTGGACGATCCGGAAGCGCTGCTGGAGCAGCCCGGCGAGCATAACGACGCCGAGGCAGTGCCGCGCGCGCCGGTCGTCACCGTCATGGGACACGTCGACCACGGCAAGACTTCGCTGCTGGATTCGATCCGTCGTGCCAAGGTGGCTGCCGGTGAAGCCGGCGGCATCACCCAGCACATCGGTGCTTACCACGTTGAAACGCCGCGCGGCATCATCACCTTCCTCGATACGCCGGGTCACGAAGCGTTTACCGCGATGCGTGCACGCGGCGCCAAGGCGACTGATATCGTCATCCTGGTGGTGGCGGCCGACGACGGCGTGATGCCGCAGACGAAGGAAGCGATTGCTCACGCCAAAGCTGCGGGCGTGCCGATAGTTGTTGCCATCAACAAGATCGACAAGCAGGGGGCAAACCCCGAGCGCGTGACGCAGGAGCTGGTCGCCGAGCAAGTGGTGCCCGAAGCCTACGGCGGCGACGCACCGTTCATCTCGGTGTCGGCAAAGACCGGTCAGGGTATCGACGACCTGCTGGAAAACGTGCTGCTGCAGGCGGAAGTGCTGGAACTCAAGGCTCCGATCGATGCGCATGCCAAGGGGCTGGTCATCGAAGCCAAGCTCGACAAGGGCCGTGGTCCCGTGGCGACGGTGCTGGTTCAGTCCGGCACGCTCAAGCGCGGCGACATCGTGCTGGCAGGTTCGTCATACGGCCGCGTACGCGCCATGGTCGACGAGAACGGCAAGAACGTTGCGGAAGCGGGACCGTCGATCCCGGTCGAAATTCAGGGCCTGACCGAAGTTCCGGCGGCCGGTGAAGAAGTCATGGTGATGGCTGACGAACGCAAGGCACGTGAGATCGCATTGTTCCGTCAAGGCAAGTTCCGTGATGTCAAGCTGGCAAAGCAGCAGGCGGCGAAGCTGGAAAACATGTTCGAGCAGATGGCCGAAGGCGAAGTGAAGAACCTGCCCCTGATCATCAAGGCAGACGTTCAGGGCTCGCAGGAAGCCATCGTGCATGCAATGCAGAAGCTGTCGACCAACGAGGTGCGCGTGCAGGTCGTGCATGCCGCGGTCGGCGGCATCAGCGAGTCGGACGTCAACCTTGCGGTCGCCTCGAAAGCGGTCATCATCGGCTTCAACACGCGTGCCGATACATCGGCGCGCAAGCTGGCCGAGACGAGCGGCATCGACATCCGCTACTACAACATCATTTACGATGCGGTGGACGAGATCAAGGCTGCGATGTCCGGCATGCTGGCGCCCGAAAAGCGTGAGCAGTCCCTGGGACTGGTCGAGATTCGCCAGGTCTTCCACGTCAGCAAGGTCGGCTCGATCGCCGGTTGCTATGTGCTGGACGGTTTGGTCAAGCGGGGCTCTTCCGTACGCCTGCTCCGCGACAACGTCGTGGTCTGGACCGGAGAACTGGATTCGCTCAAGCGCTTCAAGGACGATGTGAAAGAAGTGAAAGCCGGCTTTGAATGCGGCTTGTCGCTGAAGAACTTCAATGACATCAAGGAAGGCGATCAGCTCGAAGTGTTCGAGGTTCAGGAAGTCGCGCGGACGCTGTAAGCCGCAGTCGCAGCCGCAAGCCGCAGGTTCGGCGGGCAAGCGATGAAATGCTTCAATAAACATGCGCCGCCGTATCGAAAATACGGCGGCGCATGATGTTTGTAGGCCGAGGCCTGCTTGTCGAAGCCTTCCGGCTCGCTGCGATTCTGCCGCTGCCGGTATCGCATGTAAGCGATTGCAATTGCAATTGCAATTGCGGTCCACCGCGGACTCACTACGATGTAGACATGGAGTCCGAAGCTGAAACGCAAACGTGGAATATCAATCGAATCCATTGCCTATCGGCGAATGCGAAGCGCCGCCGCTGTCACTGCCGCATCCGGCAGCCACTCCGGGCACATACAACAATAGCCAAGAAGCAAGGAAGTCAAGCATGGCCAAACATAGCAAATCCATTCCAGGCCGCGGTGTTCGCGTCGCTGACCAGATTCAGCGCGATCTTGCGGAAATCATTGCATACGAACTGAAGGATCCGCGTGTCGGCATGATTACGATTACCGAGGTGCAGGTGACGCCCGACTATGCACATGCAAAGGTGTTCTTCACAACGCTCATCGACAACGACGAGGCGATTCAAAATACCTTGTCCGGCCTGCAAAAGGCGGCCGGTTTCATTCGTGGCCAGCTTGGACGCAGGCTCACCATTCATACCACTCCCGAAGTGCATTTCGTGCATGACCGCTCCACAGCCAGGGGAATGGCACTCTCGAAACTGATCGACGAGGCCAATGCTCAGCGCGCCTCGGATTTCGATCCCGAGTAAAAGTTATCAATCCGGCGCCCAAGCGCCGCAGCATGAATGCAATCCGATATGGCGCAACAACGCCCCAAGAAAATTCGCGTGCCTGTCGACGGCGTGCTGCTGCTGGACAAGTCGGCCGGCATGTCCAGCAACGACGCCTTGATGAAGGCTAAGTGGCTGCTGAGTGCCAAGAAGGCAGGCCATACCGGCACGCTCGATCCCTTTGCAACCGGCCTGCTGCCGCTCTGCTTCGGCGAAGCTACCAAGTTTTCCCAGGATTTGCTGGAAGCCGACAAAACCTATGAAACCCTGGTGCACCTCGGCATCACGACCGATACGGGGGATACCGAAGGCGTGGTCCTGGCGACTGGCGAGGTCAGTGTCACGTTGCCGCAGATCGAGACGGTGCTGGCCAGATTCCGAGGCTCCATCGAACAGGTGCCGCCCATGCATTCGGCGCTCAAGCGCGACGGCAAGCCTCTCTACGAATACGCGCGCGCTGGTATCACGCTCGAGCGCGCCGCACGCAGCGTCACGATTCACCGGCTGGAATTGCTCGGCTACGAGGCGCCTTTCCTTCGCCTGCGTGTCACATGCAGCAAGGGAACCTATATCCGGGTGCTGGGCGAGGATATAGGCAAAGCCCTGGGATGCGGAGCCCATCTGCGGGAGTTGCGTCGCACGGGCGTGGGCGCGCTGAGCCTTGACGACGCGGCGACGCTGCAGCACCTGGAGGCTGCGGCGGAAAGCGAAAGGCCGGGCATGCTGGCGCCGGTCGATGCCTTGTTGTCCACATTTCCCGAAGTGCGCCTGGCCCCCGCGCTGGCGTTGCGGTTTATGCATGGCCAGCGCCTGCCGCTGGGCAAGGAGGACCAGGAACAGGTTCGCCTGCCCGATGCCGAAGGCAGGGTTCGCGTGTATCAGAAGGACAATGGCCGCTTATTGGGAACGGCGCTGCTCATGCCTTATGGCGTGCTCGCTCCCGAGCGGCTGATTGCTTCTCAGCCGCAAGCCTGAAAAAAGCCAGAATGAAGCGAATCTTTTCGGTCCGCACCTGTCCATACAGCTCCCGATGCGATGCAAGCCATTGAAAAACAAGTATTTTTGTAATTTAATGCGTCGCAGCATGCTATAATTTTTGGTTCTTCGAGTCCGCATTAAACCACCATGTCAAACACAAAACGCGCACTGCGCAACATCGCCATCATCGCTCACGTCGACCACGGCAAAACCACCCTGGTCGATCAGCTGCTTCGTCAGTCGGGCACCTTCCGCGAAAATCAGCAAATCGATAACCGCGTGATGGATTCCAACGACCTCGAAAAAGAGCGCGGCATTACCATCCTGGCCAAGAACTGCGCGGTCGAGTACGAAGGCACCCATATCAACATCGTCGATACCCCCGGCCACGCCGACTTCGGCGGTGAAGTCGAGCGCGTGCTGTCGATGGTCGATTCCGTGCTGCTGCTGGTGGATGCGGTCGAAGGCCCGATGCCGCAGACGCGTTTCGTGACGCGCAAGGCGCTCGCTCTCGGGCTCAAGCCGATCGTGGTGGTGAACAAGATCGACCGTCCGGGCGCACGTCCCGAGTGGGTCATCAATGCGACTTTCGAACTTTTCGACAAGCTGGGCGCGACCGAAGAACAGCTCGATTTCCCGGTGGTGTACGCTTCCGCGCTGAACGGCTATGCCAGCCTCGACCCGCAGGTCCGCGAAGGCACGATGAAGCCGCTGTTCGACTCCGTGCTGGAAAACGTTCCGGTGCGCGACGATGACCCGGACGGTCCGCTGCAGCTGCAGATTTCCTCGCTCGATTATTCTTCCTACGTCGGCAAGATCGGCATCGGCCGCATCAAGCGCGGCCGCGTGAAAGCGCTGCAGGACGTGATCGTCATGAACGGCCCCGATTCCACGCCGATGAAGGCGCGCATCAACCAGGTGCTCAAGTTCAAGGGCCTGGAGCGCGTGCTGGTCGATGAAGCCCAGGCCGGCGACATCGTCCTGATCAACGGCATCGAAGAACTCGGTATCGGCACCACCGTCTGCGCGCCCGACACACCGGACGCGCTGCCGATGCTCAAGGTCGACGAGCCCACGCTGACCATGAATTTCCTGGTCAACAACTCGCCGCTGGCCGGCCGCGAAGGCAAGTTCGTCACAAGCCGCCAGATCCGCGACCGTCTCGATCGCGAACTCAAGGCCAACGTGGCGCTGCGCGTCACCGACACCGGCGACGACACCACCTTCGAAGTCTCGGGCCGCGGCGAACTGCACCTGACCATTCTCCTCGAAAACATGCGCCGCGAAGGCTACGAACTGGCGGTTTCCCGTCCGCGCGTGGTGTTCAAGGACATCGACGGCGTCAAGTGCGAACCGTATGAATTGCTTACCGTCGACGTCGAGGATTCCCACCAGGGCGGCGTGATGGAAGAGCTCGGCCGCCGCCGTGGCGACCTGCAGAACATGGAACCGGACGGCAAGGGCCGAGTGCGTCTCGAATACCGCATTCCGGCGCGCGGCCTGATCGGCTTCCAGTCCGAATTCATGACGCTTACCCGCGGCACCGGCCTGATGAGCCATATCTTCGACGACTACGCGCCTGTCGATGTCAACAAGCCGGAACTGGCCGGTCGCCGCAACGGCGTGCTGATTTCCCAGGATGACGGCGCCGCCGTGGCCTATGCGCTGTGGAAACTGCAGGATCGCGGCCGCATGTTCGTCAGCCATAACGATGCCGTTTATGAAGGCATGATCATCGGAATCCATTCGCGCGACAACGATCTCATCGTCAATCCGATCAAGGGCAAGCAGCTGACCAACGTGCGTGCTTCCGGCACCGATGAAGCAGTGCGCCTGGTGCCGCCGATCCAGCTGACGCTGGAATACGCGGTGGAATTCATCGAGGACGATGAGCTGGTCGAGATCACGCCGAAGAGCATCCGCCTGCGCAAGCGCTTCCTGAAGGAACACGAGCGCAAGAAGGCCTCGCGCGAAGCCGCATGATCCACTGATGAGGCATTGAACCTGCCGTTGCACGGTCCGGGAAGAATCGTGCAACAATGACAGTCAGATGTGAAACGCCCGGCCCCCGACAGGGGAGCCGGGCTGATTTTTTTGCAACCCCCTCCTTGTCAACTGTTTATGCCGCTTTTGACGAATCATCAACGAGCCCTGGTGCTCATGATTATCGCGCCGACGATGTGGAGCATCGCCGGCGTCATAACGCGCCATCTCGATGCTGCGCGAGGCTTCGAAGTCACGCTCTGGCGCAGCATCTTTTCCGCTCTCGCGGTGGCGCTGGTGCTCGCCATCCAGCTGGGCCCGCGCAAGGCTGCCGCTACGATCCGCTCCGCCGGCATGACGGGCGTCCTGAGCGGCATGATGTGGTGCACCATGTTCACCGCCTTCATGATCGCGCTGACCCGGACCACGGTGGCCAATACGCTGATCGTCTTGAGCATTGCGCCGCTGCTTACCGCATTCCTTGCCTGGCTGGTGCTGAAGCAGCAAATTCCGCGCAGGACCTGGCTGGCGATCATCGCTGCGGTCGCCGGCATCCTGTGGATGTTCGTGCACGGCATGAGCGATGTCAGCGGCGGACATCTGGTCGGCATGCTGATCGCCGGTGCCGTGCCGGTCGCCTCCGCCGTCAATCTCATCATTCTAAAGCGCAGCGGCCAGGGCCTGGACCTGATGCCGGCGGTGCTGCTCGGCAGCGTTTTTTCGGTACTGCTGATGCTGCCCTTCGCATGGCCGCTGCAGGCATCGCTGCACGATATCGGCTTGCTGGCGGTGCTCGGCTTCTTCCAGCTGGGCATTCCCTGCCTGCTGCTGGTCAAGGCGGCCAAGAGCCTGTCGGCGCCCGAGGTGGCGCTGCTTTCGCTGCTGGAAGTGCTGCTTGGTCCATTGTGGGCCTGGCTCGGCGCCGGCGAGGTGCCAGCGCGCGAGACCCTGTACGGCGGCAGCATCGTGATGGCCGCGCTGGTGCTCAACGAAATCGCTGCCCTGCGGTCACTCGATAGGAAGACTCGGTCGCAGACTGCGGGCGCCCAGTAAAGAAAAACCGGGTCACTCCCGGACCCGGCTGGATGATTTCCCGAACTTTCGACCGTTGCCGGCTGCTCAGGCGGCAACGGTATCCGTCTGCGGCACCGCCTGCTGTGTCTTGAGCACGTCGGCGATGGCGCCAAACAGCTGGTCGACCTGCTGCCTGTCGATGATCAGCGGCGGCGACAGCGCGATGATGTCGCCGGTGGTCCGTATCAGCACATTCTTGTCCCAGAAACATTTCTGGAATACATCGAAGGCGCGCGCGGTTGGCTTGCCGGGCACGCCTTCCAGTTCGATGCCGCAGACCAGTCCCAGGTTGCGCACATCCTTCACGTACGGCAGGCCCTTCAGGCTGTGCGCCGCCTGTTCGAAATAGGGTGCCATGGCCGCGGCCCGGTCGAACAGGCCTTCTTCCCTGTACACGTCAATGGCGGCAACGCATGCGGCCGCTGCGAGCGGATGTCCGCTGTAGGTGTAGCCGTGGAAGAACTCGATGGTGTTCTCCGGCGCCGCATCCATGAACGCATCGTGGATGTCCTGGCGCACGATGACCGCGCCCATCGGCACGGCGGCATTGGTCAAGCCCTTGGCGCAGGTGATCATGTCGGGCACGACGCCGAAGAAATCGGCGGCGAAGGCGCTGCCCAGCCGTCCGAAGCCAGTGATCACTTCATCGAAAATCAGCAGGATGCCGTACTTGTCGCAGATCGCACGCAGCTTCTGCAGGTAGCCCTTGGGTGGCAGGATCACGCCGGTGGAGCCTTGCACCGGTTCCACGATGACGGCGGCAATCGTCGCCGGATCGTGGAGGGCGAGCATGCGTTGTTCGAGTTCATCGGCCATTTCCGCGCCATGCTCCGGCAGGCCGCGCGAGAAGGCGTTCCTGGAGATGTCGAGCGGATGACGCAAATGGTCGATGCCGGGCAGCGTCGGCCCGAAATGCTTGCGGTTGCCGGCAATGCCGCCCACCGCGATGCCGCCGAATCCCACGCCGTGATAGCCGCGTTCGCGCCCGATCAGCCGGGTACGCAGGCCGTCGCCGCGCATGCGGTGATAAGCCAGTGCAATCTTCAAGGCCGTGTCGACCGACTCGGAACCGTCGTTGCAGAAGAACACTCGGTTCAAGCCTTCGGGAGCGATCGATGCCAGCGCGGTGGCGGCTTCGAACACTTTCGGATGGCCCATCTGGAAGGTCGGCGCGAAATCCATCTCGGCCGCCTGCTGCTGGATGGCAGCCGTGATTTTAGGATGGCAGTGGCCGGCATTCACGCACCACAGTCCGGCGGTGCCGTCGAGGATCTTGCGTCCGTCGTCGCTGGTGTAATGCATGCCGGAGGCGGCGGCAAGCAGCCGCGGCTTGGTCTTGAACTGCCGGTTCGCGGTGAAGGGCATCCAGAAATGCGAGGTATCCAGGGGTTGGGCCATAGCGGTTGTCTCTTCGGATGGAGTTGTCGGGAACTGACCGGTTTCCTCTTACGGGATGAGCCGGCTGCTATACGCAATGATAATCAATGATAAGTCCAGGACTGCGGCTCGGTGTCAATGCGCGGTAAGCCATTATGAGCCTGCTCACGGAAAAGGCAAGTTGCAGGCCGGTGTTTCTCAAAAAGTATTGGGACCAAGACATGGCTGGAACCCTTGCGCACGACATGACACTCATCCAGACAATGATGCACATCTTGCAATGTCTCACTTGATTGGAGAACTTATGTCGAAGCACGTGACATTTCAAACACCAGGAACAAGCCTTTCTGGAATTCGGCCTGAGGTTCCTCCCGATAATCCCACGACACCGTCTCAAGTGCCGCCTGCGCGTCCGCAAACGGAAGCGCCGCATCATCATCATTCAGCAAATGTGGAAAGTAGCCGCGCGAACTTTCTGAAAAGAATTTTAAACGATGCGAAACGCACTTCAGGCACCGTCGTGTCAAGTCTGGAAACGACCGCTCAAAAGCGCATGTCGATAGCACAGCACAACGTGCAGAGCATGAAAGGGAAATACTTTCCAGAAAAACCCTTCTCGAAAGCCCATGTCCCAAGCGAATCGAATGTAAGAAGCGCACAGGTCCGCGAAGGGGAAGTCGAAACAACCGCGCCTTCCCCGGACACAAAACATTTCTCGTTCAACCCGGTACGCGGAATAGTAAGCAGGAAGCCTAAGCTTACGGCAGAAACTCCCGAACAGTCCGGGCACATCGACCGGCGAGGGAACAGGCGTCGGAATTTCTTCGCCGCTTTCTTGCCAAGCATTCGTAAACAAGGTCAACCAACTACTATATCCATTGCGGTTCAGTCGACTTCTCACGTTGCTGTCTCCACTTCATTCAGAAGGATCGGGCTGGAACATTTAGTAACGATGTTGGAAGCAAACCTTAACGGTATTCGGGCCGGGTTGACGACGTTCGAAAACATACCGTATGGGATGAAGGACTTCGAAGAGAAAAGAGGTCTGTTGAGCGAAAACGTCAGCCAGCTACGTCGTATGGCGACCGGTCTGTCAGGCATGGCACGCATAGCTGACCAGATTAAATTGATTAATATCGATACAGCCGGGCTATCACTCGAAAACATTGAGCGGATAGCCGCACGGGCCAACGATATCTATTACAGACCTATACAGCAAGATCCCGAAAATCAGCTTAGTCCCATTCGATTTTACGACTTGGGATCCCCGGCCATTTATGGTGATTCGGGGCAAGAGCAAGGCTCCACTAGCACGCAGCCCAATCTTGCGCTATCGCCAAAAGTGTGGCTTAAGATCATAAAGGCGGTTTCTCAGACAAACTTGTTGCTTCGCAGCTTGGAGAAGGAAATCGCCGCACTCAAGGGTAATCTTCAGCCCTCCGTGACAAGCGGATCAGAAAACGCAGCCGAGGCTTCGACCGCTCCGCACGCCCGCTCCAAAAAAGGAAAAGGTAAAGCTGAAGCGCCAATAGCTGCCGGATCCCGACCAGCAGCCGAAGTGCCTGTACCTGCTGCAGGCGAAACCGCACGCGAATTAACATTGATGGAAAGCGTGCTCGCGGCCGGGGAAAAGGCGAAGCGAGATTTTTCCGTGCCACTCCCCGAAACGACGGCTGGGCTCTTTCAATACAAGTAACCTGCGCTTGCAGGTCGGGGTGGGTCATCTGCTTTTGAGACTAACGACGCAGGTTAGGCCAGATTCACGCGGGAAAATACTTCAGAAATGCTAGACTTACGGCCGCAAGCCGCGGCGTAAGTCCGGCGGCATGTCACCAAGCCATTGGCCGCATGACCTTGGCGCCGCATCAGCAACCCACTTTCAATCCCGCATGACCCAAGCAACGACCCGCAAGCGCACCATTTCGGTGGCCCCGATGATGGACTGGACCGACCGCCACTGCCGCATGTTTCACCGGCAGATCACCCGCCATGCCTGGCTGTATACCGAGATGGTGACCACCGGCGCCTTGCTGCACGGCGACGTGCAGCGTCATCTCGACTTCAACGACGAAGAGCATCCGGTCGCGCTGCAGCTGGGCGGCAGCGAACCCGACGACCTCGCGAAAAGCGCGAAGCTGGGCGAGCAATGGGGTTACGATGAAATCAATCTCAATTGCGGCTGTCCGTCGGAGCGGGTGCAGAAGGGCGCATTCGGCGCATGCCTGATGGGCGAGCCGGCGCTCGTTGCCGATTGTGTGAAGGCAATGCGCGACGCGGTTTCCATCGAGGTCACGGTCAAGCATCGCATCGGCATCGATGATGTCGACTCCTATGATTTCGTGCGCGATTTCGTCGGCACCATAGCGCAGGCCGGTTGCAATACCTTCATCGTGCATGCCCGCAATGCCATTCTGAAAGGCTTGAGCCCGAAGGAAAACCGCGAGATTCCACCGCTCAAGCCCGAATATGCCTACCGGCTGAAAAAAGATTTTCCAGAGCTTGAAATTATTATCAACGGCGGCATCAAGACCGTCGAGGAAATCGACCTGCATCTGCGGCACCTGGATGGCGTGATGCTCGGCCGCGAGGCTTATCACAATCCTTACCTGATGGCGTCCTTCGATGCGCGGTATTACCAAGATGAAGCACCCGCGAAGACGCGCGCCGAGGTGCTGCAAGCCATGATTCCGTATATCGCCGACCAGCTTGCGCGCCACGGCAAGACCGCAAATGGCGGCGGTCTGCGTCTCAACAGCATTACCCGCCACATGCTCGGCCTGATGACCGGCTTGCCCGGTGCGCGCGCATTTCGCCAGACCCTGTCCGATTCCAGGCGCCTGGCAGAAGGCGATCCGGCATTGCTGTTGGATGCCATGGCCCGCATGCAGCCGGTTCGGGCACTGGTCGCCTAAAGAATCGAATTGTTCCTCCTTTTGTTGCTGTCCCTTTCGCCGTGCCGTTGAGCCAATGGCACGGATTCTGCTGAACACCTGCGGATTCGCCGGCATCGTTCCCCGCTGCCTCGCCCTTGCCGTTTCCTGCAGCGGCACATGCCGGCCACTGTCATCAGTCATCAGTCATCTCACCCAGCAGACCAGAATCGAAAGGACGGATATGTCACAGGATCAAGCTTCATTCCCGCCGCAGCACCAGGACCATCAGCCCGGATCGGAAGCGGAAATGACGCCGCGGCCGCAAGCGGAAATGAAAAACTACAAGGGCAGCGGCAAGCTGAAAGGCAAGGTGGCGCTGATCACCGGCGGCGACAGCGGCATCGGCCGCGCAGCCGCAATCGGCTTCGCCAAGGAAGGCGCCAATGTCGTGATCGCCTATCTCGATGAACACCAGGATGCGCAGGAAGTGCAGCGTCTCATCGAAGCCGAGGGCCGCGAATGCGTGACCATCGCCGGCGATGTGGGCCAGTCGGATTTTTGCAAGAAGATGGTCGATACCGCAGTCAATTCCTTCGGCCGTCTCGATATCGTCGTCAACAATGCCGCCCAGCAGTTTCCTCAGCAAAGCATCGAGGACATCAGCGACGAACAATTGCTGAAAACCTTCCGCATCAACATTTTCTCGATGTTCTACACCGTGCGCGCGGCGATGCCGCATCTGAAGCCGGGGTCGCGCATCATCAACACCACCTCCGTCACCGCCTACCGCGGCAGTTCGCATCTGCTCGATTATTCATCCACCAAGGGCGCCATCGTCGCCTTCACCCGCTCGCTGTCGCAGCAGCTGCTGGAAAAGGGGATTCTCGTGAATGCAGTCGCGCCCGGTCCGATCTGGACGCCGCTGATACCGGCAAGCTTCGATGAAAAGCAGGTCGCATCGTTCGGCCAGCAGGCACCGCTGGGCAGGGCCGGTCAGCCGGATGAGGTAGCGCCGGCCTACATCTTCCTGGCTTCCGAAGATTCTTCATACATGACGGGTCAGGTGCTGCATCCGAACGGCGGCGAGATCGTCAACGCCTGAAGTAGGTGACGTGAACCTGCGGGCTGCATGGATATGCATGAAGCCCGCAAGTCGTGTCGGAAAGCGTCGTCAATACTCCTTGAGACGGTTGTACAGCGTCTTCAGGCTGATGCCGAGCGCCTCGGCGGTGAGGCGCTTGTTGCCGCTGTAATGCTTGAGCGTGGCGAGGATGATTTCCTTCTGCGCATCGGCCAGCGGCGTACCGACGAAGAAGTTGAGATAGCCTTCGTGCACCGTGGGCTTCTTGGTCGACAGATCGGAAATGCAGTCTTCGATGTTGAGCGTATCAGTTCCGATGATGTAGGCGCGCTGCACGACATTCTTCAGTTCGCGCACGTTGCCGGGCCATGAGTAGGAACGGATGACGTCGAGCGAGCTGCGGGAAAAGTTCTTTTGCGCCTGGCTCTTTTCGTTGAGTTCATTCAGGAAATGCCCGGCCAGCGCTTCGATATCGGTGCCGCGCTCGCGCAGCGGCGGAATGCGGATCGGAAAGACGGCGAGCCGGTACATCAGGTCTTCGCGCAGATTGCCCTGTTTCACCGCGGTATCGAGATCGCGGTTGGTCGCGGCGATCAGGCGCACATCGACCTTCACCTCTTCGTCGCCGCCTACGCGCAGGAATTTGCCGCACTCCAGCACGCGCAGCAGCTTGACCTGCATGTCCACCGGCATCTCGGTGATTTCATCGAGGAACAGGGTGCCGCCCGATGCATGCTCGAAGTAACCGATATGCTGCTTGACCGCGCCGGTGAAGCTGCCTTTTTCATGGCCGAACAATGCGGCTTCGATCAGGTGCGCCGGGATCGCGCCGCAGTTGACCGCGACGAACGGCTGTTCGGAGCGTTTGCTTGCATGATGGATCGCATTGGCGATCACTTCCTTGCCGGTTCCGCTCTCGCCGACGAGCAATACGGTTGCATCCGTCGTCGCGACTCGGTCCACCTGCTGATAAAGCCGCTCCATCACCGGAGACGTGCCGTGCATGATGCCGAAGTGCATGAGGGATTTTTCAAGGGCCATTTGCGTTTCCGTATCGCTCCGCGGCTGCGGGCGGTCGCTGCGTTCCAGCGTGAGTAGAGTATTGAACGTCATGATTCTTACACCAAAGCTAGGAGGCACACTTGCGCTAATTCAGTTACTTTGCGCAAAGCAATCGGATTCTTTTTATTGCCGGCTGGACAGGGCATGACGTCACAGCGGCATGAGGAGGCTAACAATACACGAACATGCAAAAACCGTCTGTCTACTCTAATGCATTGCGTCGAAAAACCATTCACAAATTTATCTATCGACCCGGCCGCTCATAAGTAATTATTTGAGGGTTCCACCTGCTGTAAGGCTTACACCGCTCCAGAAAATTTTACGAATGACTGCCTGGGAATATCCACCGCAGACGACATCGTAGGTACACGTCCCAAGAGAAGACTTGCTCGATGCATGATGAAAAGCATTCCTGTCCTTTGGCATAAAAGATGCCTCGGCAGGAAGTCCTGAACCGAAGAAGCCTTGACGAACTTATCCTGAAAGGCACGGTCAAGTACGAGACATAACAACGTTAATTTTTTTGAAAGGAACGAGCATGAATTCACTCAAGTCCACATCGAAGATCCTGCTGGTCGTCGCTGCGCTGAGCATGGCTGCAGTGGGTTGCGATCGCCGTGCCGGCGACACATCGGGCGGCAGCGGCGCATCGGGCACCAGTTCCAGCGGCGCAGGCTCCATGGGCTCCTCCGGCTCGGGTGCAGGCGGTGCCGGCGGTACAGGCACAGGCGGCACCGGTTCCGGCACAGGATCGAAGTAAGCCTTCCGGACTCCGCATCATTACAGCAAGACATCCGCATGCGCAGGCTGGCCTCGCGCCACCTGCGCATCGGCCTTCCGCGCGGGTTCCACAATCGACCATCGACCATCTCCCACGAATTGAACTAGGTCATGTCGCATCCCAACGATGCCGTCATGAATCCCCGACGACGGGCGTTCTCGAATTCCCGCGCGAACGAGATTCGTCAAACCATCTCGTGCAAACCGTCGGGTTACTGCTTTCGGTCAATAATGAAACATATGCGTACTTGGACAATACCGCTCAACGGCGTATGCTGAAGATTCGGTAGCTCGGTATTCAGCAGCGCCGGCCGTTTCCGGCCATCGACTTTCTTCTAACGATTTCCAACAAGAATTCAACAGTTCCGCACCCCCTCGATTTCCCAGGGCGACAGCATGCGGACCATGACGGACATCAGCCGAGTGCACTTCGCGCGGCTGCTGCTGTCAATTGCTGTATGGGCGCGTGCCCATCGGTGCAACCGTGAGAGAAAATTTGACATATGCCACATGTACTCATCGTCGATGACGACCTGAACACTCGTGAAGCGCTGGCGGCCATCACGACCGCCGAGGGATTCACCACCGCGACTGCGGGAAGCATCCGGGATGCGCAAAGCCAGATCATGCTGCAGCGCCCGGATGTGGTGCTGATCGATCTCAAACTGCCGGATGGCAACGGCATGGATCTGTTCAACGATATCGAGGCGCGCGCAACCACCGAGATCGTCCTCATCACCGGCCACGCAAGCGTGGAAACGGCGGTGGAAGCCTTGCGGCTTGGCGCTGCGGACTACCTGACCAAGCCGATCAATTTCAAGCGCCTCAAGGGACTGCTGTCGCGCATACCCCGCACCGTGGATCTGAAGGAAGAGATCGGCGTGCTGCGCAGCGAATTGCGTCGGCTCGGGCATTTCGGCCAGATGCTGGGCGCGGCGCCCTCCATGCAGAAGCTGTACAACCATATCGGCCGCGTGGCCCCGACCGAGGCCACCGTGCTGCTGCTCGGCGAAAGCGGTACCGGCAAGGAAATGGCGGCGCAGACCATCCATGAACTCAGCCTGCGCCAGAAGCATCCCTTCCTGCCGGTGAACTGCGGCGCGATCTCGCCGCAGCTGATCGAAAGCGAAATCTTCGGCCATGAGAAGGGCAGCTTCACCGGCGCCGATCGCCAGCACAAGGGTTACTTCGAGCGCGCCAACGGCGGCACGCTCTTCCTCGATGAAATTACCGAAATGCCGGTCGAACTGCAGGTCAAGCTGCTGCGGGTGCTGGAAACCGGATCGTTCATGCGTATCGGCAGCAATCAGGAAATCGATACCGACGTGCGGGTGATCGCGGCAAGCAACCGCGATCCAGAGGCCGCCGTGGCCGAAGGCAAGCTGCGCCTGGACCTGTACCACCGTCTCAATGTCTTCCCGCTGAAGATTCCGCCGCTCCGCGAGCGCGGCGGCGACATCGAATTGCTGGCGCAGCACTTTCTCGACGAGCTCAATACCGCGCATGGCACCAGCAAGGTATTGTCGCCGGACGGACTGGCCTGCCTGAGCAATTACCATTGGCCGGGCAACGTGCGCGAGCTGCGCAACTACATGCAGCGCGCCTTCATCCTGTCCGATCACATCATCGACGCGGCCGCGCTGGCGCCGGTGATCACCACCCAATCGCCGGTTGGACTTACGCTGGCGATCCCAGTCGGCACTTCACTGGCCGACGTCGACCGCAAGCTCATCTATGCGACGCTGGAATTGTGCGGCGGCGTGAAGAAGCGTGCCGCCGATATTCTCGGGATCAGCCTGAAGACCTTGTACAACCGGCTGGAAGAGTACGGGCCTTACGAGGGTAACGTGCAGAAGAAGGACGAATCGTCGTCGATGCATGGCAGCAGTGATTCTTATCACTAAGACCTGGCGATAGGCGCAAGGAAACCCATCCCCCTCCCAACCTCCCCCTTGAAAGGGGAGGAGTGTCCTTTATAGTTCATCCGGCGTTTCACCTCGCAGCTTGCAGGCTGCTCGGCATGAAACACCTCGGCATGAAACAGATCAGCTTGCGCGGGCGGAGCGCACACCGTGCGCTGTCCCGCATAGCTCTCACCTGAAGCCAGCCGTCAATCCCGCGACGCCAGCGTATCGATCACGATGATCAGTTCCTCCGGAGCGACCGGCTTGGTCACATGCATCTGGAAGCCCGCGGTCAGCGCACGGATGCGGTCCTCGCGCTGCGCGAATGCCGTCAGCGCAAGCGCGGGAATGCGCTGCAAAGGACGGCTGCCATCGGCGGCGCTCCATGCGCGGATTCGCCTGAGCACCGCATAGCCGTCCTCGCCGGGCATTGCGATATCGGAAATCAGCACATTCGGATATTCGCCAGGCGCGCGCGACGCCAGCCATTCCGCCGCCTGGCCGAAAGTGGCCGCGGCAAAGACTTCCGCGCCGGCGGCATCAAGCACCACCGTCAGTGATTCGCGTGCTTCTTCCTGGTCATCGATCAGAAGCACGGTCTTTCCTTCCAGCGAGGGCAGGGGCAGGTGGCCCGCGCCCATGTCGTGCGGGCCGACCGTGAGGTAGGTTTCATTGCGCACCCGCACAGGGAAGACCACGGAGAACGTGGTGCCCTTGCCTTCGCCTTCGCTCTCGGCAGTGACGCTGCCGTCATGCAGTTCGACCAGGTTGCGCACAAGGAAAAGGCCCAGGCCGAGGCCATTGTGAACACGGGTGCTCGACGTATCCCTCTGGCTGAAGCGGTTGAACAGGTTAGGCAGGTATTCCGGCGAGACGCCGGCGCCGTTATCGCTGACGGCCACGCATATCTGCTTGTCCGCCTGCGTGGCGGTCAGCCAGACCCGCCCGCCTTCCGGCGTGAACTTGATGGCGTTCGACAGCAGGTTCCAGAAGATCTGCTTGATGCGATCCTCGTCACCCTCGATCTGTTCGCTGGTGATCCGGTAATTGCAGCTGAGCTGGATGCGCTTGGCCGCCGCCGCGCTTTCCACGCTTTCCACCGCGGAGCGCAGGGCGGGCAGCAGCGCCATCGGCTGCTTCACCAGCCTCAGGCGGCCGCTCATCATCCGCGTAACGTCGAGCAGGTCTTCGATGAGGCGCACCTGCTGGTTGATGCCGGTCCGGATGCCTTGCAGCGCGCGCTGGGCAAGCGGGATCTCGATGGCATCCTTGACGTAGTTTTCGAGTACATGCGCCCAGCTCTGGATGCCGTTCAGGGGCGCGCGCAGCTCGTGGGAAATGATGGCGAGAAACTCGTCGCGCGCACGCGCCGCCGTTTCCGCCTGAATGCGCGCCGCGCGTTCCCGCGCAAGCAGCTCATCCCTTTCCTTTTCCATGCGCGCGCGTTCGGTGACGTCGTAGGCGATGCAGATCACCGATTCGATCTGGCCCCAGCGATCGATTTCCGGAATCACCCGGCCGGAGAAATAGCGGGTTTGCAGCTCGTCGGCCTGCTGGAATTCGAGGCGCTGCTCCTGGCCGCTGTCAAAAGCCTTGCGCGCGGCATCGTCCCAGCAGTGCACGATATCCTCGGGCAGGCCAAGCTCGCTCTTGGTCTTGCCGATGTAGGCCTGATGCGGCAGCGTGAACAGCTTTTCGATCGACGGATTGACATACAGGTGGCGCATCTCGCGGTCGATCCTGGAAATGATGTCCGGCGAATTCTCGACCAGCGTCTTGAATTCGAGTTCGCGGCGCTGCAGCTTCTCCTCGGTGTCGCGCAGGCGCGAGATATCGCTGATGGCGGCCACCAGGCCGACCACCTCGCCATCCGCGTCGTACTCGGGAACGTACATCAGCTGCATGTAATGTTCGCTGCCGTCGGCCATCGGAATGCCGAGCTCGTGCTCCTGCGGCTCGCCGCGCAGCGTCGCGTCCATGTACTGCCGCAGATTGGCGAAGGCTTCGTCGCCGATGATGTCGGGTATGCGCTTGCCTATCACGTCGGCCGGATCGAAACCGAAGCGGTCGGCATAGGTCTTGTTGACGAAGTGCAGGTAATAGTCGCGATCGCACTGGGCGATAAAGACCGGCAGCGAATCGGTGATCAGGCGCAGCTGCTGTTCCCGCTCGCGCAATGCCTTTTCGCCCTTGCTGCGTTCGGTGATATCGGTAATGACCGCGGAAAAGCCGGCGACGCTGCCGTCGCCGCGCAGGTCCGGCGTATAGATGGCAATGACATGCCGCTCGCCAGCGAGGGTGGCGAGGTCGAGTTCGAAGCGCGCGGCGTGGCCGGCCAGGGCGCGCTGCACGTGACCCTGCAGCATGTCGTAGGCGTCCCCCACGACTTCCCGCACCGAGCGCCCGATGATGTCTTCGCGCGCATGCCCGAACCATTGCTGGTAGGCGAGATTGACGAAGCGATAGCGCTCGTCGGGACCCACGTAGGAAATCAGCAGCGGCGCGGTATCGGTGATCAGCTTGAGGTACTGGTCCTGCTCGAAGAGGGCCGCGGACAGACTCTGGTGCGCCCCGGCATCGCGTATGCAGACCAGCATCGCGCCGGCGATGCCGGCCTCGATGCTGCCGGCGGCGTCATGGCAGGGCATGATCGAAATTTCGGCATCCATGACCGTGCCGCCGGAACTCAGCAGCCTGCATCTCACCGATTCCTCCTGCAAGCGCTCCGGCAAGACCGGCAGGTCGGCATCGTCCGCGTCATGCAGCACTTCGCCCAGCGCGCGGCCTGCCAGCGCATCGCCGCCCGGCGTGCCGAAAACGCGCCGCGCTTCGGCATTGCAACCCGCGATCACGCCATGATGCACAATGAAGACGCTTTCCGCGCAGCGGTCGACCATGTCGCGAAAGCGTGTTTGTGCATGCATTGCATCCTGTTCCGATCGGCCCGGTTGCTTCCCGGGCGATCCTTCAACGCGGCTCGAGGATGGCGAGTGTTCATTGCGGTGAATCGGTACGACATGATTGCTCGACATATCCCTCATCAAAACTGCTCCTTGGTCCGCAAGCCCGGCGCGGCGCTTCCCCGTCATGGAAAAGGGCCGGCTCCTTCAGAGCGCGCGGCTGTATTCGTATATTGGTAAAGACGTTTCCGTCTTCATTTTAGAAAGCGGGGTTGCGCTTGCACTGGGGAATCGCAGTCCACTTAGCCGATGCATTTGAGCCGCAGCAAGACTTCGTGCGGCAGGCATGGACCAACGCTGCCTCTTCATCATGCCGCCGAAGCATGCAACGCCAATACCGAAGGCGCCTGCGGTAACAGCCGCCGCTTCCAGCGCTGATTCGTCCGACTGCGTCGCACCGACTAGGCGAACATTGCGGCGCCGGGCTGTCCCGGACTGAAGGTAAGCGTTACAAGCGTCTACCATTTTTTACATGCACCGGCCCGGTTTCTTTTGCGCATCCCGTCCGCATCCTTCAGTGCCTGAACAGGCCTGCGAAGGATGTGGCAAATTATTTATCTCGTTGAGAGCATGAAACATGCCGAGGCAATCACAACCTGTGGCAATTTGCGCAAGATCATCGCGTACCTTATCTCGATACGTATAGTATGCAGGGCCGGTTGCACCCTGCATGCGACACGGTCCCTCAAGTGCTCCGTGATCATGCGGGCGCCGACGTGTGAGCTTTTTCGAATGCCTTTCCGAATGCATTTCATGCGCATCAAAGCCGATATCGAAAAACAATACCGATTCGAAATGCGGACGGTGCGCTTCCCCTTGGCCTCGATGCCATCGCCGGTCTGCGATGGCATGCCGGGAAAGGCGGCGTCGCGCATCGGGCGCCGTGGCTTGCCACGCTGCAGCCATCGTGCGGCATCGGCCTCCGCCAATGTGGCGCGAAGTCGCACTTTTCGGCATGGAGTTTGCCTGTGCTTTCCCTGATATTCCGGGACTGACCCCGGGGTATTCATTGCGCGGACGCACGTCGCATGACGTTCAATCGCACGCCTTCCGGCGGTCCCCAGACGACCGCTGCGGACAAGCGCATTTCCGTCGGTTGCGGCAGGCATGTCTGCCGCCGGCACGAATCGATTTGGGCCGGCGCTGCCCGTACATGCAAATACAGGTACAGGTGCGAAAACGGATAGATGCACGAACGACGCACGAACAACGCACAAGCGACACACGAACACACGAACGCACGAACACACGGTTACGCACCGGCTCATCTGAAATGAAAATGGACTTATCCGATTACACGCATCGACACAGCTTGCAGCATGACGGTTCCGTCGCCGGAGCCGCGTGCGCATTCACGCGATGCGGGCGGCATCCGGTGCCGCCGCGGATGGTCTTCCACGCCGCATCCGACACGGCAAATCCCTTCCTGACCATTTTTCTGCCCTGACGGCAAGGAGATAGCATGGCTTCTGCAATCATTGTCTTCTCTCACCTGCGTTGGGATTTCGTATTCCAGCGTCCGCAGCATCTATTGTCACGCCTGGCCAGGCACTATCCGATCGTGATCGTCGAAGAGCCGGTGCATGACACGGAACGGACTTTCCTCAAGACCTATTCGCCGGCCCCCAACATCCTGGTATGCCAGCCGCATACGCCGGTCGCCATGCCGGGTTTTCATGACGATCAGCTGCCGCACCTGCAGAAGCTGCTGCGCGAGCTGGTGCGCGACTACGATGACCATCTCGCATGGTTCTACACGCCGATGGCGCTGCCCCTGCTGCAGGAGCTCAAGCCGCGGCTGGTGGTCTACGACTGCATGGATGAGCTGGCTGCTTTCAAGAACGCGCCCAAGCAACTTCTCCAGAGGGAGAGCGCCTTGCTGAAGGTGGCCGATCTCGTCTTCACCGGCGGACAGAGCCTGTACCGCTCCAAGCGCGACCGGCATCCGAACGTGCATTGCTTCCCAAGCAGCGTCGACCGCGCGCACTTCGTGCAGGCACTGGACCGCACCAACTCGCACCCGGCGCACCGCGAGATTCCCGGCCCGCGCCTGGGCTTCTACGGCGTGATCGACGAGCGCTTCGACGTGGACCTGCTCGGCAGCCTGGCCGATGCGCATCCAATGTGGCAGATCGTGCTGGTGGGTCCGGTGGTGAAGATCGATCCCGCCACGCTGCCGCAGCGTGCCAACATCCACTACCTCGGACAGCAGCCCTACGAGGCGCTGCCGCAATTCCTCGCCGGCTGGGATGTCTGCCTGCTGCCGTTCGCGATGAATGAATCGACGCGCTTCATCAGCCCGACCAAAACGCTCGAATACATGGCGGCGGAGCTGCCCATCGTCAGCACGCCGGTCACCGACGTGGCGTCCTGCTACAGCGACATCGTTGCCATCGCCGGCGATGCCGAAAGCTTCATCGCCGCCTGCGAAGCGGCGCTGCTGGCGCCGCCCGAAGAGCATGCGCGCAAGGTCGAGGGCATGCGCCGCGTGCTGGCCGCCACCTCCTGGGACTCGACCGTCGAGCAGATGCGCGCGCTGATCGACATCACTCCGCGACGCCAGGACATTCCGCTCATCGAGCCGGCCGCCGTACCGGTGGCGATCGATGAAAGCGAGGCGCCCAACGTCAACCTGCTGCGCCGCGACGAAGCCAGCCGCTTCGCCAAGACGGCCATCATCGGCGCCGGGCCGACCGGATTGTCCGCGGCCTATCATCTCGGCCATGACGCGGTGCTGTTCGAGAAGAACGACATGGTGGGCGGCTGGTGCCGCTCGATCCGCGACAAGGGATTCACCTTCGATCACGCCGGACACATCATGTTCTCCGACGATCCCTATGTGCTGGAGCTGTACGACATCCTGCTAGGATCGAACGTGCATTGGCAGGACCGGGAAGCCTGGATCTACAGCAAGAACGTCCATACCCGCTATCCGTTCCAGGGCGCGCTGCACGGCCTGCCGCCCGAGGTGGTGAAGGAATGCATCATGGGCGCGGTGGAAGCCCGCTATGGCGCCGCCAAGCCGGGCGCGACGGTATCGTCGACGGCGAAGGCGGCAGACTGCTGCGCTGACGGCGGCGTGGCGCTGTCCGGCACAAACGTCGCGTCGCTGGAAAAGCGCGGACCCGCCAATTTCGAGGAATTCATCCACCAGGTCTGGGGCGCGGGGATTGCCAGGCATTTCGCGATTCCCTACAACCGCAAGCTGTGGGCCGTGCCGCTGACCGAGATGGAAACCTCCTGGCTGGGCGGCAGGGTGCCGCTGCCGGACCTGGAGCAGATCATTACCGGCGCGCTGGAACCGGCGGCGAAGCCGATGGGGCCGAATGCCCGCTTCGGCTACCCGCTGCGCGGCGGCTTCCAGGCGCTGGTGTCCGGCTTCGTACCGCATATCAAGGGCACGATAGAACTCAGTGCCGATATCGTCGCCGTATCGCCGAAGCAGCACCTGCTGACGCTCGCCGACGGCCGCCGCTATGAATATGAAAGCCTGATCAGCACCATGCCCTTGCCGGAACTGGTGAGGATCATCGGCGACGAGGCACCGGAGGAAGTGAAGCAGGCGGCCGCGGGCCTCAAGCACATCTCGGTGCGCTGCGTGAACCTGGCGGTGGCAAGGGAAAACATCACCGACAAGCACTGGATCTACTATCCGGAAGACACGACGCTGTTCCATCGCATTTTCGTGCAGGGCAACGCCAGCCCGGAATGCAACGCGCCGGGCGGTTTTGGCATCACCTGCGAGATCAGCTATTCGCCTGACTACAAGCCGCTGCCGCTGAGCGGCCAGGCGCTGATCGACCGCTGCATCGAGGATTGCATCAAGGTCGGCATCTTCCGCGGGGATGACAAGGTCATCGTCGCCAATGAGGCCGACATGCCGTATGCCTATGTGATCTACGACCATGCGCGCGCGAGGAACGTCGATACCATCCGCTCCTGGCTGGCGATGCATGACATCATCCTGGCCGGCCGCTACAGCGAATGGGAATACTACAACTCCGACCATGCATTCATCGCCGGCAAGAAGGCGGCTGAAGCGGTCAAGTGGGTGGAGAGGAAGAGCGCCGTCGCGGCCGAATGAATCTGCGGGAGTGCACATGCGGCGACGGCACTGAAGTCTGGAGCCACGGCCGACGCCAATGCCAGGGCGGGACGGAGGCGGGGCGATGGGATCATCCCGCCGCCGTCCCGGCAATTGCTGCCGGCGGGAACAGCATGCCGGAGGCAGGGTCCAACCTGGGCCGACTCACGGAGACTCATCATGAAGCCCATTCCCGCCGCGCTGCTGCTGGCCATGCTGATGCCGTTCGCCACCGCCCATGCCCAGGAGCAAAGGCGCGAATCCGCAGCGCCTGCCACTACTGCCGCCAACCCCGCCCCGAGCACTCGTTCGGCGAAGGCTCCGCCGCAGGCGCATCTCTATCGAAGCAGCAAGATCATCGGTACTACGCTGCGCGACGCCAGGGAAAAAAAGATCGGCAACATCAAGGACCTGGTACTCGACCGCGAACGCGGCGAGATCGCGTATGCGGTGGTCAGCTTCGGCGGCGTTCTCGGAGTTGGGCGCAAGCTGCATGCAATCCCCTGGCAGGCGCTTGAACCCAGTGACAATGGCCGGCACTACATCCTGCATGCCGACCGCGAGACCATCAGCCAGGCGCCAGGCTTCGACATGGCCAGGTGGCCCGATATGGCCGATCCGGCATGGAGCGGCGAAATCGACCGCTACTGGACCCGCATGGTGGGACGAGGCCCGTTGAGCGGCAACAAGCTGACATCGGGCGCGCCGGCGCCGGGCAGCGGCGCACCGTCCAGCGGTTTGGGAACCGGGCCGCGCAGCGACATGCAAAGCAGCGGACGCTGATCAGGACAGAGCGCATGACGTCTTCCGAAACCAATTCCAATCATCATTCCACGCGCCGGGTGCGCATCATCGGCGACAAGCCGCATTTCACGGGACCGGGGCCGCAGGTGATCTCGGCCGAATCGCTGCAGGGAGAAAAAGTCGTCAATCCACGCGGCGACCGCCTCGGCGAAATCGAAGCCGTCATGATCGACGTGCCGAGCGGACGCGTTGCCTATGCCGTCCTGTCTCACGGCGGCATCATGGGCCTCGGCGACAAACTGTTCGCGATTCCGTGGGATGCCTTCACGCTCGATGCCGCGCGGCGTTGCCTGGTGCTGGACATCGACGAGGAACGTTTGCGCCGCGCCCCAGGCTTCGACAAGGCGCACTGGCCTTCCATGGCCGATCCGACATGGACCGCCCAGATCCATGATTATTATCGCGGGGCGGAGAGGGAAGAGTAGCGGCAACCAAGAGCGGCGGCCGAAGCGTCGCGACCAGGCATGGACGCCCGGCGCGGGTACCGGTACTGGCTGAAAGCGCTGGATGTACATACTGAGTGCACGTACTGGATGCACATTCCGGATGCGGATTGCCCGCCGAATGTCGTCGGACAAAAAAACAGGGCAATTCGCATTGCCCTGAAAGCCGAACATCACACAGCTTCGCCTCGGTACTACAAACCATCAATCCTGCGTTCTTGCTATCTGTTCGACATGCGCCGCCGCTTTGCGTTCTCGCTATCGCGCGGCATCATGATCAGAATCCATTGCTTGCGCTGCTCGCAAGGCAGGACACGCACATCGCGCACATCGCGCACTTCCTGCGAGTCCATGCATGTCGTGCATCTCATCGCCGCCATGCATTGCGCCGGCGCGCACCCTTCAGCTGATGCGCGGCACCGCCGCGGCGCACGCCCGCTGCGCGCGGATGCATGCTGCGCCTGAGGATCTGGCCCAGGTAGGCGTCGACGAGTTCGTCATCGGCGTCGTCGAAAAAATCATCCAGCTGCTCGACCACGATTTCAGGCGAGCTTCGAAAGCCGGGCGACTGCTCCGCCAGCGCCATCACATCGTCCGACAGATAGCGTTCGTCATGCATGCGGCTGAGCTCGCTGCCGACGGAAACCGGCGCCGCCATCATGGCCAGCTCCTGCGCTTCCAGCAGGTCTTCCTCCGGCACGCCGAAGTGCGGCCGCGATCCGCTCTCGCTGCTCCAGCGCAGCGTGTTGAGGACCAGCGACTGGCCCTCCGGCACCAACGCCGCCAGATGCTGGCGCGCCTGGATCACGACATAGGCGATGCCGATCTTGCCGCTTTGCTGCAGTGTTTCGCGCAGCAGTGCATAGGCCCGTTCACCGCCAGGCGCCGGCTGCAGGTAATACGGTTTTTCAAAATAATCGAAGGGGATTTCCTGAGCTTCGACGAATGCCAGGATGTCGACGGCATGTGTCGGTCTTGCGTATGTGCTTTGTCGTTCCGTGTCAGGCAGAATCACAATATTCCTTCCGGGATGTCATCAGCATCGAAAACAAGGCGGCTGCCTGATCTTCCTTGCCTGTCGGGACAGCACCGCCTGCATGCGCAGGCTTGGCGTCCCCCATCATGTATTTCAACGCCGGAGCCGGCTCCGGCGTTTTTCCATCATCGACAACTGCGCCAGCTTCGCTTCAATGCACGTTCTTGCGGGAAGCCGACTTGCCACGCGTGGCCGCTTCCTCCTCCTCGATTTCCTCTCCCTCGAGCGGAATACCGAGCTCTTCGTGCAAGGCCAGCTTGCGCTGCATCAGTTCGTCGCCCAGGTCATCGAGATCGAGGTCCGACTTCTTGACCTTGGCGAACAGTTCCTTTTCTTCCTCTTCGATGTGATGCTTCACGTATTCGCCGAGCACCGTGAATTTCGCGTCATACAGGTCATCGCCGGGCTGCATCGCGGAGAGTTCGCTGATGAGCTGCTTGGCCGATGCATGCTCGACCTCGGCCTCATCCAGCAGGTCCATGTCATCGATGGCATCGCGCGCCGCGGGATAGAAGATTTCCTCCTCGATCTGCGCATGGATGGTCAGCGCGGCGCAGGCGGTTTCCACCAGCAGTTGCTTGGCTTCCTCATCCTCGTCGCCCTTGTCCTTCATTTTCTCGAATTCGTCGAACAGTTCGGTCACCATGCGGTGATCGGCGATGAGCAGCTTGATGGCATCCAGGCTTGCCGATTTCGATGCGGCATGCTGGGCCGATTTCGAAGATTTGGAGGTGCTTTTCGAAGTTGCGTTGCGTGGCATGTTGATCTCCTGTGATTGGCTACGTGCTGTCGTTATCGCAAGCTCCATGCCAAGATCCGGGGCCGCAGCCGCCCGGCGGGAGGTGCCGCTCGGCGGGGAAAACGCGGCTCCAATTTTGCAATCGCTGGTAAAACGTACAGGGAGGAATTTCCTATGCGACATGCAGGACCCGCGCCGGCTCGATGCGGGTGCAATGCGGCGGGGCGGCATGCAGCAATTCCAGCGCGGCTTCCACTACCTGACGCGGTTGCACCTTGGTCAGGCAGTGATGATGTCCTTGCGGGCAGATGCTCTTGTAGCAGTTGCGGCAGGGCACGTCATGGTAGAGCACCCGGCTTGCCACCTGCCACGGCGTGTGCTGGGGATTGGTCAATGCATACAGATCGACCACCGGCGTGCCGAGCGCCGCCGCGAGGTGTGCCGGACCGGTATTGTTGGAAATCAGCAGGGGCGCAAGGGAAATCACGCCCGCAAGTTCGCCCAGGCTGAGCTTGCCTGCCAGCGAGAAAGCTTGCGGCAAGCCATTGCGGATCTCATCGATCAGCGCGGCTTCTTCGCGGCTGCCGGTGAACAGCAGCGGACAGCCGAGCCGCTCCGACAGATCGAGCGCCGCCGCCTTCCAGTGCGCCGGCGGATAACGCCGGGATGGCGCGGTGGCGCCAGGATGCATGACGATCCACGGTTGATCGCGGCCGACGCCGATGGCGCCGAGAAGGTTGCGTGCGGCTTCCATGTCCTGGGGCGGTATTGCGAACGACATTCTTTCGTCGTCGGTGGCCGCGCCGATGCTTGCCACCAGGTCGAGCTGACGCCGCACTTCATGCCTTACGGTTTCGTCGGGTTCGGGATCGCGCACCCAGTGCGACAGCATCTGGTAGGGATTTTCCCGGCAGTGTGCAAGGCGCAGCGGTATGCCGGCGAGATAGCACATCATCGCGGCCGGAAGGGGATTCTGGCTGTAGACGGTGAAGATCACGGCGGCATCGTAGCCGCCTTGCGCCAGCCGCGCGATCATGGCCATATCGTCCGCCGGCGAATGCGCGATGCTGCTTTTCATCCAGGGCGCCGCATACTCGATCACCTCGTCGATCTCGGGCACATGCCTGGCGGCGATGGCGCCGCTGCTGGAGGTGAGAAGGCTGATGCTGCTGCCCGGATGGGATTGCTTCAATGCCCGGATGGCCGGCGTGCTCATCAGCACGTCGCCCATGTAATCGAGGCGGATGCAGAGAATCCGCCGCACGTCGTTCCATTGTTTCATGCTGTTCTGTTCGCTTGACTTGCCGGCAGGCCTAAAGACTGGCGACTGACGCCCGGCTTTCAATTATTGGGTTGCGGCTTCGATATCACTGGGTCGCGGCTTCGATATCACTGGGTTGCGGCTTCGCCGCCGGCAACGCCCTCCCGCTCGATGGCGGCGATCATGGTGGCCGCGGTATAGAGATCAGGCGCGCTGTGGTGCGGTGTGCGCTGCGGCGACAATTTCCATTCGGTCTCGTTGCCGTTGTCGATCAGCACGGTCTGGCATCCGGCGCGGCGGCCGGCTTCGACGTCATGCAGGATGTCGCCGATCATCCACGAACGCGACAGGTCGACATCCAACTCGCTGGCCGCGCGCAGCAGCATGCCGGGCATGGGCTTGCGGCAAGTACAAGGCACCGCATAGC
This sequence comes from Noviherbaspirillum album, assembly GCF_035916955.1. NCBI lineage: Bacteria > Pseudomonadati > Pseudomonadota > Betaproteobacteria > Burkholderiales > Oxalobacteraceae > Noviherbaspirillum > Noviherbaspirillum album. The sequence goes on from NZ_JAWIIV010000007.1 coordinate 58,635, forward strand.
GTCCGACCACCCCTTCGGGATGATGCGGGCAGTAGTAGAAGCCGTCGAGGCGGACACCGTATTGGGCGAGCAGGTCGGACAGGCGCTGATTCACGGGTCCCAGCGCCGCCTCGGTGAACAGCCCCCTGGCCACGCCGGCCTGGTTGGTGACGACGATCAGCGCAAAGCCGAGCTCCTGCAGTATCTGCAGCGCCTGGCCGGCATGCCAGGTGAGTTCGATCAGCTCCGGATTGACGTTGTAGGGAACGTCTTCGACGAGGGTGCCGTCCTTGTCGAGAAATATGGCACGCTTGCTGTTTGTCATGGGGTGCGGCGCCGGCCGTCGCCGGTCTCATTCGTGGTTCGTTGCTGGCGGGTGAGATCAGAAGCTGTCGGGGGCGGGCGACGAATCGCCGCCGCCCGGCCTCCGCCGCTTACGGCCAGGATGACTCCTGCATCGGCAGGACCATGACTTCCGGTATCACCGTCTGCTCGGGCAGCAGCAGCACGCCCTTGACCGCCTTGGCCACGTTCACCGGATCCTGCAGCGTGTTGATATCGATGTCGGGGAAACGGTCGAGCAGAAACGGTGTTCGCATGCCGCCGGCCAACACCGCGGTGACCTTGATCTTCCGCGGACGCAGTTCGGCATGCAGCGCATGCGACAGGCCGAGCAGGCCCCACTTGCTGGCGTGGTAGGCCGATGCGTTCGGCCAGGCGCGCTTGGCGGCGGTGGAGGCGATATTGACGATCTGGCCGCCGTCCTTCATGTGGCGGGCCGCGTATTTCGACAGCAGGAAGGGGCCGTACAGGTTGGTGCGCATGACGCGGTCCCAATCGTTAAAGGACAGTTCCTCGATGGGAAGCGTGACGTCGGTGCCGGCATTGTTAATCAGCACGTCGAGGCGGCCGAAGCGGCTGACGGATTCTTCGATCGCGCGTTCGGCCGCCACCGGATCGCCGACATTGAAGCCGATTGCATGCGCCTTGGCGCCGGCCTCTTCCAGCAGCGAGGCCACCGTCTGTGCCTTGTCGAGGTTGAGGTCGCCGACCACCACGGTCGCACCCGACGAGCTGAGCACATGGCATAGCGCAGCGCCGAGGCCGCTGGCGCCGCCGGTCACGAGAACGATCTTGCCGGCAAGCTGCTGTGCTTCGGCCGGGTCTGCTACATAGCTGGATACTTTTACGTCGCTCAATTCCTACTCCGTCAAGTTGAACCTGTCGTCGAGACTACGCCGTCCAGGCTCGATGGTTGTTGATGCAAACGGCATCGCGGTGCGATGCCACCGGTTCTCCTGCTCTCTCTGAATGAATGAGGGTGCCTGCTTCAATGATTGCCGCGTTGCTGTGGCACGGGCCGACTAGCCGCGCAGGCTCAGCTCGCCCGCAGCCGCGACGCGCGGCCGCATCGAATAGGCGGTTGCCGGTTCCAGCACGCTTTCGTAAACGGCCGCGACACTGGATGCGACATTGCGCCATGTGAAGTGCTGGTAGGCGCGGCGCATTCCGGCCCAGCCCATGCGCTGGGCAATGTGCGGATGGCGATGCAGCCAGGCAAGCCGCTCGGCCAGCTGTTCGGGATTGTTGGGCTCGACCAGATAGCCGGTCTCGCCGTCGACCACGGTGGTCTTGATGCCGCCCACCGCGGTGCCCACCACAGGCGTGCCGCACGCCATCGCTTCCACCGGCGTGATGCCGAAAGGCTCGTACCAGGGCGTGGTGACGAAGACATTCGCGGCGCTGTAAAAATAACGCAGCTGCGCGCGCTGGCGCTGGCCGGTGAAGGTCACGCACTGTTCGATGCCGAGTTCGTGCGTCAGCGCCATCAGGCGGCCGAGTTCCGGCGTGGCCGCGGGATCGGGCTGCTCCGCGTTGCCGCCCACTACCAGCAGCCGCACCGGCACCTGGTATTGATGGCGCAGGATGGCGGTGGCGCGGATGACATTGTCGACACCCTTGCGCGGCACCATGCGGCCAAGCTGTAGAACGACGAATTCATCCTGGTCGAGCGCCAGCTGGCGGCGCGCATCCAGCGTGACCGGCCAGAACTCTTCGGGATCGAATCCGCACGGCACGACATCGATGCGGTCGCCGGGCGCGCCGTACAGCAGCTCCATGTCGCGCTGGTCCTGCGGGCACTCCGCGATGATGCGGTCTGCTTCCTGCATCAGCCGTTCCTCGATTGCGAAGCGCACATCCGGAAAGGCATCGGCTTCCTTCTGGCTGAGGCGGCGCACGCGGCCCAGCGCATGGAAGGTCATCACGAAGGGAATGCCGAGCGACTTGCGCACCTGCTGCGCCACCATGCCCGACATGAAGAAGTTGGCGTGCAGCAGATCGTAAGGCGCCTTCTCGCGGCGCGCGAAGCGGATCATGAAGCGGCCGAACTGCTCCATGTACTGCAGCATCTGCTCCTTGGGTATGTAATAGGCCGGTCCGGCGGGCACGTTGATGACGCGGATGCCGGGCTGCCAGTCGACCACCTGGTCCTGGGTCTCGCTATCGCGGCGGGTGAAGATGTCGACGAGATAGCCCAGCCTGGCAAGCTGCCTGGCCAGCTGGCCGACATAGACGTTCTGTCCTCCGCTGTCGATGCCGCCGAGATGGGCCAAGGGGGAAGCGTGCTCGCTGATAAGGGCAATTTTTCGCATAGTCTTGATGGTGTGAAATTATTGTTTGGCTGCATTGCATTTAAAGCAAAGGATGTACCCAGCTCACCATTGCACTGCCTCAATGTGCTCATGCCTTCGAGGCCCAATCATTGTCCGGACCGTCGCCGCGTGATCGCAAAATGTTTCAAGTAAAAAATGCGGGTGCGTGTAAAAACTGCGAGGGGTGGTATGTAAAAACATAGAACATAGACCGGCCGCGCGCTGGCCGCGTTTCCGGTTTTGGGGCGCGAGCTGAGCGTCTGTTTGCGATCTGGCATAAGAACTGCATATTTTTCGGGCAGTGGCCAGCTCTACGACGGCGTATCTATTCCATCGGGAATGATGCAATGTGCGGAACGGCTCTCCCGGAAACAGCATAAACAGAATAGGAGATCAATCATGTTGAACAACAAGATCAAGTTTGCCAAACCCGTCGCCGCAGGCTTTGCGGCCCTCATGCTCGCGGCCTGCGGCAGCAGCCCGAACACCGCATCGACCAGTTCCTATCCCATCACGACGACATCGAGTTCCATTCCGGTCACCTCGACCACTAGCAGCACCACAGGCTATGGCGTGGTGCAGGCGATCGACGTCGTGCCGGGCCAGGCAGCGTCCGGCGGCATGAGCCCCGGCGTGGGCACGGTGGCCGGCGCGGTCGTGGGCGGCGTTCTTGGCAACCAGGTGGGCAGCGGCAGCGGCCGCACGGCCGCCACTGTCGCGGGTGCTGCCGGCGGCGCGCTGGCCGGACGCGCAATGACCCGCAACTCGAGCGGCGGCGGCACCGGCGACACCTATCGCGTGGCGGTGCGCATGGACAATGGTTCCGTGCAGACGCTGGTGCAGGACGTGCAGCCGGGAGTTCAGGTCGGCGAGCGCGTGCGCCTTGAAAACGGAGTGATCGTCGAGCGGTTCCGCTAAGATCCCGCCCGGCGGCGGTATAGTGTTTCCCATGCAGTAGTGTTTCAGGGAGGGTGTGCCCAGCGCATACCTTCCGACGCACACCTTCCGACGCACACCTTCCGACGCACACCTTCCGACGCACACCTTCCTTGAAGCACGTCATCCAGCGCTTCCGCAATCCATGTGAACATCGGCCTGATGCCGCCGCCATGGCGGCGCATGGCCTTCATTCCCTCAACTCAAACCAAGCAAACATCCGATGGCAATGGAACCCGACGTCATGAGACAGTGGGTCGATGTAGTGCGGCCCTGGTTCAACATGCTGCTGATATGGTTCCTCGCCTGGCTGGCGCTGCGCCTGATCCGCCGCGTGCTCAAGCTGCTCAACTCGAGGCTGCTCGTCCGCGCCGGGCCGGACGATGCGCGCCGTGTGGAAACGCTGATGAGCGTGTTCCGCTACACGTCCACCATTGTCATCGTCGGCGTGTCCATCATGCTGACGCTGGGGCTGATCGGCATCTCGGTGACGCCCATCCTGGCTACGGCCGGCGTCGCCGGCATTGCCGTCGGCTTCGGCGCGCAGAGCCTGGTGAAGGACTTTTTTACCGGCCTGTTCCTTCTCATCGAAGATCAGGTCAGCGAAGGCGACGTGATCGAAGCCGCGGGAAAGGGCGGAGTTGTCGAGCGCGTCACGCTGCGCCATATCCGCATGCGCGACTACGACGGCGCCGTGCATTTCATTCCCAACAGCATGATCACCGTGGTGACCAACCGCAGCCGCGGTTTTGCCTACGCGGTCATCGACATGAACATCAAGCGCCAGGATGACGTGGAGCGGGTATTCGAACTGATGCACAAGGTCAGCGGAGCCATGCGTGCCGACCCCGTGCTCAGCCCGATGATTCTCGATGACATCGACATTGCCGGCGTCGAGAAAGTGGAGGATGCGGCCGTCGCCGTTCGATGCCGGATCAAGGTGCGGCCGGCGAAGCAATGGCGGATACGCCGCGAATTTCTGCGCCGCATGAAGGCCGCGATCGATACCGTCGAGGAAGTACCGTCTCCAGCCTGACGTGTTCCTCGCCGCGCCCGCGAAGCGCTCGCCCGTATGCATTTCATGGCTGCACTTGTCATGCGGCTCCGGGCCGTTGCGCATGCCCGGAAGTTTTGGCATGGATGTTGCCTTTGCCTGAAAGTGAAACGGGATGTGCGGGGAGCATGCACGGCGGAGCGAGTCCCGTTTTATCAGTCCATAAGGAAATAAGAACATGGCAATCAATGAAAACCCTGCCGCGCGAGGTGAAACTGTTCACCGGGTGGAGGTTGGCGAATACAACGTGCGGCGGCCTGTGTTGCCGGCCATCCGCTGGGGCGCGGTCTTCGCCGGGGTGGCCGTCGGCATCTCCATCCAGCTGGCATTGACCCTGCTTGGCATTGCCGTCGGCTTTTCGTCGATACAGCCGAGCGAGGGGGAAACGCTGAGCATGGGGCCACTGCTCTGGACCGGTTTCAGCATGCTGGTCGCCGCCTTCTTCGGCGGCTATGTCGCGGCCCGCATGTCGGGCCTGAAGCGCCGCGCGGACGGCGTGCTGCACGGGGCGGTTTCCTGGGCGGTTACCACCATCATGTTTGCCGTCCTGGCGACGTCAGTCGGCGGCGCGCTGGTGAGCGGGGTGTTCAACAACATGAGCCAGCTTGCTCAGGCCAGCGTGGCGGCGGGCGAATCACCGCTGTCGTCGCTGATGCGGGCGCAAGGCGGACGCATCGATCCGCAGGCGATGCGCCAGCTGCAGCAATTGCTGAAGGCCGGCCAGCGCGACCAGGCGGTGCAGCTGGTGATCAGCACGCTGGGCGTGGAGCAGATGCGCGCCGAAACCATCGTCGACCAGGCCCTGATCCTGTCCGGCTCGTCCGGCGCCGCTTCTCCGCAGGGCAAGGCAAGGGCCGAGAACGTGATGCAGAACGCCGGCACGGCCGCGTGGGTGGTCTTCCTCGCGGTGGCGCTGGCGCTGGCCATCGGCATCGGCGGCGGCGCGCTGGGCGTGGTGGGTTCTCGCCGGGAGAGCTGGACCGAGGGGCCGGCGCCCCAGCGCAAATGAAAGATGAAGATGAAAGAAGGGTATATGCAAAGGCGGAAAGCCGTCGGTGCGGAACGCGCCCTGGAGCCGCAGCCTCACTCGCGCGGAGATGAAGCAGCCGACATGCAAAACTGAAACAGCGGGAAAGCAGGAGCCATCATGCAAATCACTGTAGGAAGACGTCCCAGACATCCCCGACCGCGCAGCGGACCGGCGCGCTTCGTGCCGCTCGGCGCGCACGAGTCGAGCACCGCCGACCTGCTGCACGGCTGCCCGGTGGTAACCGCCAGCGGCCAGCGCATCGGTATCGTGGATCGCCTGATGATCGATGCCGTCACGCACCAGCTGCGCTACGTGATGCTGGCCAAAAGGAGAAACAGCGCGGTCGTGGCATTGCCATGGCATGCGCTGTATTTCGATGCCGGCCAGTCCAGGCTGGTGTTCTATACGCTCGGTTGAGCGGTCCGCCCCCGGCGGCCGGCGCGGACATGGGACCTTCCGGCGGAGCTGCTATTTCGGTTGAAGGAACAGACCCTTGCTCCGTGCTTCGGTGATGCCCGCCTTGGCGAGCGCGCGCAGGCACATCGCGACCGTTCCGGCGAAGGCTTCGTCGTACCAGGCATTGGCGCCGCTGACGCCGACCGTGATGCCGTCGACCACCACGCTGCCCCATAGCACCGTATCCTTTGCCGCCAGCAGGTGGGGACGCAGTTCCTGCACCATGTGGCCATCCATGCCGGTGCGCCATGCAATCGCAGCCTTGGCGCGGGCAAAGCCGGCATAGTCGGCATCCCATTTCTCGCGGTCGCCGACCGCGTGCTCATACAGCACCGCTTCCTCGAATGAAGAGTTGGCCGGGGTGCGCAGCGGGTCCATCACCACGATATACAGGAAGCCGCTTTCGCCGACTTCCTTCTGCTTCATGGCTTCGGTGATCATCGGCAGGCTCAGCTTCACCGCCTTTTCCGCGGCGGCGCGATCGATGAAATAGCTTGCATTGGCAGTCATGTGGTCCTTTCAGTTTGTGACGAAATGGAAAGCCCGGTTCCAGTCATCCACGAAGCGGTCGATGTGGAAGCGCTCGCTGGCATACCGGCGCGCGCCGTCACCGAGGCGGCGCGCCAGTTGAGGATCGTCGATCATGTCCTGCATGCGCTCGATCAGCGCATCGACATTGGTATCGACATAGCCCGAGACGCCGTTATCGATGACGGTGGCCATCTCGGTGGTGGCCAGGCCGACGATGGGCATGCCTATCATCATCGCTTCGATGACCGCCAGGCCGAGGCTGGTATAGCGGATGGGATTGAAGAAGAAGCGGTACTGCGCGCTGAAGGCCGGCAGCTGCGCATGCTCGATTTCCCCGATGCCGCCGGCTTCCAGCGCGCCCATGCCGACCAGGTCGAGCGGTATCCTGGCGCGGGCCTGCAGGAAGACATCATGGCCGAGGCGCCTGCCGCGGGTGGCGATATTGTTGATCACCACCAGTCCGCGCGCCACATCGCCGCGATACGACACGCCCTGCGGCACCAGCACGCCATGCTCGACCACGCGGGTCGGCGTGCGGCCGTTGTTCCACATCAGGCGGTTGAAATGCGTGACATGCACCAGTAGTACCGAAGGATCGTCGACCGGATGCGCCATGTCGGTCGGATGTTCGCGCGGCGTGTCATGCTCGATATAGATCTTCGGCAGCCGCCGCTGCGCTTCGCTGAGGTACCGGTGCTGGTCCTTCAGGTACTGGTCGTCGTCCTGGAACAGGATCAGGTCGAACTCGCGGTCCTTCACTTCCTCGACCGGCATGTCGATCACGTTGTCGCCCCAGGGAATATGACCGCAGCGACCGCCGTAGCCTGGCGGGCGGTCGGGCTTGGACATGACGTAGAAATCGTGCGGCGCCTGTGTCAGGTAATAGAGATAGCTGCCATGGGTATGCCAGGTAAGGATTTTCAGTCTTCGCTGCATGGTCGGATGTTGTGCGTCACGGAAAAGCCGGCACGGCGGGATTGCCCATGCGCGGCGGTGAAGATGACAGGAATTCCTGCAAGCTGCAAGCTGCCAGCTGCCGCCGGTGATGCCGGAGAATGGCCTGCGCTGACTCGGCGCGTGACGGAAGCGGCATGGAGCCATGCCGCTTCCGTCACGCAGAATATTTCAGTTCCCTACAGAAAACCGACGCGGAACTTGAATGCCCCGACCGCGCGCCAGTAGACGGCCAGCGGCGGAATCAGCGCCGAAGTCACCAGCATTTCAAGCACATGGCCGGGCGCCTTGGAAGTCTTGCTCAGGCGTTGCAGGCAGAAGCGCCCGGTCATGAAGGTCCAGACGGCACCGGACAGAATGGCAGTGCCGAAGGCGCCGGCGGCGAGCGAACTCAGGGTCGTCAGCAGCGCGCCCACCGTCAGGTAAAAGTCCCAGCGCGGCTTGGCACGGATGCGCCGGCGGTACAGCGACGGATGCTTCTTGTACAGCAGCGCATCGAACTGCACCTTCTTCACCTGCTGCAGGCTCACACCCCATTGCGCCGGGCGGATCGGATGCATCATCACCGCCTTCGGCTCGCGCACGATGTTGGCGCCGTAATCGATGAGCCGGAAGTGCAGGTCGGAATCCTCGCGCCAGGCGAAGCGGAAGCGTTCGTCGAAGCCGCCGAGGTCTTCCAGCACCTTCTTCAGGCAGAAACAGTTGGCGGTCACGAATTCCGCCGTTTCCAGGTTCTTCGCATCCTTTTCGTAATCGGTCGGCGTGCCGTCTAGCGGCATGACAACGCTGCCGCATACCGCATGCGCGCCGGCGGAGAATGCCATCACGCCGTTCTTGAGCCAGTCTGGCCGGGCGACCGTGTCGTCGTCGGTGAAGGCGATGATGGCGCCGCGCGCCGCTCGCCATCCATGGTTGCGCGCCGCCGCAGGTCCGTGCGGTCCCATCGAGGGAATGTAGGTCACCTGCAAGCCGTTCTCGGCAGCCTGCGCAGCCCAGCTTGCCACCACGTCGCGGGTGTCGTCGCTCGGTCCGTCATCGACCACGATGATTTCGAAGCGCGCCGTGTCGAACTGCTGCATCACCAGGCTGGCAAGGCAGCGGTTGAGCAATTGCGGGCGTCCCTTGGAAGGGACGACAATGGAAACCGCGACTTCCACGGCGGGCGCCTGGGTGCGCCCGCCCGTGCCGATCACCGACACCACCGGTGCGCCGCTCTGCCGGCGCAGTTTCACGCTGCTCGTACGCGCATCGTGCTCGTTGTCGGCGGTAATGATCCTGCGGTTGCGGTTGAATGCAATTATTTTAGTCATCGACGATGTCCTGATCCTGCTATTCAGTCGCGGCACATGCGGCGCATGGTGTACATGAAGCACATGGTGAACACGGTGTCACGGTGCACATGGGGCTTGCGCAACGGCATGGCATGCGCGTTGAATTGTTATTCTTCAGCTCACGGCTCTTTGGGTAACTTGGCCAACATGCAATTCCCGTTCCATTACGTTGCATTGAGGAGGCTCAACGGGGTTTCCAGCGGGAAGATCAGGAGTAGGGGCACGCGAGCATTTGTTGCAGTCCCGCATGTCCGAACCGGTCATCAGCCCTGCATCGACGACTGCATTTCGCGCACGAGCTGCTCGCTGTCATCGGCGCGCTGCTGCAGCTGCCACAAGCGCGCATAGGCCCCGTTCTGGTCCAGCAGGCGCGCATGCGTGCCGCGCTCGATGATGCGCCCGCGTTCCATCACCAGGATTTCCGTGGCATCGACCACGGTCGACAGGCGGTGCGCGATCACCAGCGTGGTACGGTTTGCCGACAGCTGGTCGAGCTCCTTCTGGATCGCCTGTTCGGACGCGGTGTCGAGTGCCGAGGTGGCCTCGTCGAAGATCAGCAGCGGCGGATTCTTGAGGATCGCGCGCGCCAGCGCAATACGCTGCTTCTCGCCGCCGGACAGCATCACGCCGCGCTCGCCCACCGGGGTGTCGTACTTGAGCGGCAGGGAATCGATCAGGTCGTGGATATGCGCCGCCTTGGCGGCGGCGATGATCTCATCCATGCCGGCGCCGCTGCGGCCATAGCCGATATTGAAGGCGATGGTGTCATTGAACAGCAGCGCCTCCTGCGGCACCACGCCGATCGCTTCGCGCAGGCTGTGGCTGCTGACGCTGCGGATGTCCTGGCCATCGATACTCACGCTGCCGCCGCCGACTTCATAGAAGCGCAGCAGCAGACGCGCCAGCGTCGACTTGCCCGAGCCGCTGCCGCCGACCACCGCGACCGTGCCGCCGGGCGGGATGCGGAAACTCACGCCATGTAGGATGGGACGCGCCGGCTCGTAGGCGAAAATGACATTGTCGAACACCACTTCGCCGCGCGGCACCTTCAGCGCGGGCAGGCCGGGCGCCTCGGCGATTTCCGGCTTCTCGCGCAGCAACTGGAACAGTTTTTCCGCATTGACCAGCGCATCCCTTGCTTCGCGGTACACGAAGCCCAGCGCATTGAGCGGGAGGCACACCTGGATCACATAGGCATTGATGAGAATGAGATCGCCGACGGTCATGGTGCGCGTCAGCACGAACTGGCCGGCCAGCAGCATGACCGAGGCCACGCCCATGGCAATGATCGAGCTCTGCCCGACATGCAGGATGAACAGGGCGCGCTGGTTGGCCACCACCGCCTCGGCCCAGTTGTCCATGATGTGCTGGAAGCGTGCCGACTCGCCGCGCTCGTTGGTGAAGTATTTCACCGCGTCGTAGTTGATCAGGCTGTCGGCCAGCAGGCTCTTGGCGTTCGAGTCGAGCCGGTTGACGCGGCGCTGCACGATGGCGCGCCGCTGGGTGAATACCACGGTGAAGCCGCAGTACACCAGGAAAGTCATTGCCAGTATCACGGTGAACCAGTCGCTGTAGCGCGCCGTCATGATGCCCACCACCATGCCGATTTCCAGCAGCGTGGGAATCAGCGTGAAGAGCCCCACGCCCAGCAGGAAGGCAATGCCGTTGGTGCCGCGGTCGATGTCGGGCAGCAGGCCGCCGATGCGCCGCTTGGCGTGGAAGCGCGAACTGAGCGCATGCAGGTGGGTGAAGGTCTTCTGCGCATAGGTCGCCACCGTGTGCTGGGTCACGCGCGAAAAGGCCAGGTCGCGCAGTTCGTTGAACAGCGTGCTGGCGAAGCGCAGCAGCGCATAGCCGATCAGCAGGGCGATCGGCAGCGCGACAAAGGATTCCGGGCTCGACATGTCGTCGACGATGCGCTTGAGCGCCAGCGGCACCGACACCACGGCAAGCTTGGCCAGCACCAGGAAGAAAACCGCCACTGCAATGCGGCCCTTGAAGGCGGAAACCACGCGCCACAGGTCGCGCATGACATTCATGGCACCCAGCTTTTCCGGTTCTGCTTCCGACATATTTATCTTTTCTCCTTGGTACCGGCGCAGGCTTTCCGGCGGCGTGCCGCCTCGTCCGCCTGCGGATTCAATGTGCTGTAAGGCTTACAAAATTCCTTTGAAAAAATGCTCCGTAGGCGTCCACCTTCCAAAGGCTCGTTCTTTGATCGTTCACGGCGCAGATTGGTGCCAGTCAAATGGTATGGATGTTGCAGGGTATGCATGCATTCAAGAAAGTCCGCCTTAAGCTTAGCTCGATGGCGCAACCGGAGATTCGTGATGGCAAGAATGGAACATGCAGTGGAAATCAATGCGCCCGTACATGTCGTTTATGACCAGCTGCTGCGTTTCGAGGAATATCCGAGGTTCATGGAAAGCGTGCGCGCAGTCCGGAGGATTGATGGCAGGCACCTGCGCTGGCAAGCGCACGCGGGCGATCAAAATCTTGAATGGGATATCGAGATCACGCAACAAGTTCCGGGGCGGGCCATTGCGTGGCGCAAGCCAGGGGAGGCGCGGCTTGAAGGCCGCATCGAGCTTGAAAAGGTCGAACCCCCCGGGGGTCTTGGACAGCGCGGTGGGTTCCATGACGGGCAATTGGCAATCGAGGAGCATACGAGACTGCGGCTGATCATGGATTGCGATGCGGCGGATGGCGTCGCCTACGACGAGATGATGGCGCGCCGCGCCGGGCACGACCTGGCGCGATTCAAGAAATGCGTGGAATCGCAGGCTTCGGGGCCGCATCCGGCACAACCTGAGCCGCAGCGCGGGATGGATGGAGGATCGGACATGACGCCAGCGCCGTCCGACGCTGCCGGTGTGGCCTATCGCCGCCCGCGCAAGGCGGAGGATACGGGACCGGGTCCGTTGCTGGACATGCGGCCGCCGTGGCTGCCGCCCTTCCTCCCGGCATGGGAAAGCCCCCTGCAGATCATGCGGCGTATGTCGCAGGGAGTGGAGAAGATCATGGATGGGGTAATGGCCGGGGCCCGGCTCGACGCGCATCGTGCGGCGAGTCCTTCTAGTTCGGCGAGTTCGGCGAATGAGGCCTACCGCAACGGCGGCGCGTGGAGTCCTTTGGTGGAAGTGACCCGCAGCGACGATGGCATCGTGGTGCAGGCCGAACTGGCGGGTGTGCGGCGCGAGGATGTGCAGATCGATATCCGCGCCGACCGCCTGATGATCGAGGGCGACCGCCGGCCGCAGCAGCCGAATCATCCTGGCGAGGCAAGGCGCTCCGAGCGGTCCTACGGCCATTTCTATCGGGTGGTCGATCTTCCGCTGGGCGCCGATCCGGAGGCGGCGACGGCTTCCATGCGCGACGGGCTGCTCGAGGTCAGGGTGCCGGTGCGCCGCGGCGCCGCCGAATGCCGACGCCTCGATATCCAGGCGCCTGAATGAGGGAGGAGTTGCCGGGGTCGAGAGGAACAAGCCCGGCGGCGCACAGTCCACCCATCCACATGCATCCAATCGTCATCGATACCGGCCGCGATGCGCGGGGCGGCATCACTTCAAAGGAGAAACAATGAATGCCGATATCGTCGGCTGGCTCAGCTCGCTGATCCTCGTATCCACGATCTCGCGCCAGGTCTATACCCAATGGCGCACCAAGCGTATCGATGGCGTTTCGAAATGGCTGTTCATCGGCCAGCTCACCGCATCCTTCGGCTTCACCATCTACAGCTACATGGTGGACAACTGGGTGTTCGTGTTCACGAACTTTTTCATGTTCCTGACGGCAGTGGTGGGCGAGTTCATCTATCTCGGCAACAAGCGGCACGCCCAGCGGCAACAAAATGCCGCATCAGGCACCGGCGCACGCGCGGCGCCGAGCAGGTAAAAACTCCGCAGCTCGACGAGACAATTTACAAGGCCTTGTAGTTGCTGCACTCCCGGCTTTTCAAAACGGATTAGTACCGCATGCATTGACGAACGTGCAAGCCGGCCGCGGCGGCCTGGTTCACGAGGAAACAGCCGGCGCCCGGTATGTCGTTTGCTTGGCGCATTTCAATGCAAGACCTATAGCACGCCGCCAGTAGCGCTTTAAAGAGCGCTGCCACGGCGCTTTATTTTTTGGAGGGAAATGTGTATACGCTTGGAATCAATGCTGCCTATCATGATTGTTCTGCGACCCTCGTGCGCGACGGCGAAGTCCTCGCGGCAGCCGAAGAAGAACGCTTTACCCGCATCAAGCATGGAAAACGGCCAGTGCCGTTTTCCACCTGGCAGCTGCCCTTCCACGCGATCGACTATTGCCTGAAAGAGGCCGGCATCCAGCTGAGCGATGTCGATCATGTCGCCTATTCCTATAACCCCTGGCTGCTGCTTGGCGAGCGCAAGGGCGACGAGACCATCACACTGCCGCTGGAGCCATCGGCGCACAAGACATCGGACTGGATGTCGCCGTGGGACCCGCTGTTTCTTTCCTCCATCGTGAACGCGCCGCGCCAACTGGCCAGCGGCGCGCCCCATCATATCCGCAAGCGTTTCCAGGGCGTGCAGCATGACGGGCCATTCAAATGGCACTTCGTCGAGCACCATCTCGCGCACGAGGCCAGCGCATTCCTTGCCGCTCCTTTCGAGGAATGCGCGGTGCTGACCATGGACGGCCGCGGCGAGAATGCCACCACCAGCTACGGCCATTACCAGGACCGCCGCTATCGCCGCCTGAAGCAGGTGAACCTGCCGCACTCGCTGGGACTGCTGTATGAAATGGTGACCGACTATCTCGGCTTCCTGCATTCATCCGACGAGTACAAGGTGATGGCGCTGGCATCCTATGGCAAGCCGGTATTCGCCGCACAATTCCACGAGATCCTGCAATACCGCGGCGACGGCGACTATGAAGTGCGCCCCGCCAAGTGGGCCGAGCTGTTCGGCCCGTCGCGCGAACGCGGCTCCGAGTTCACCCAGCATCACATGAATATCGCATCGTCGCTGCAGATCGTGCTCGAGGAAACCGTACTGAAAATGGTGCACTGGCTGCACGAACAGACCGGCGCGGAGAACCTGGCCATGGCCGGCGGCGTGGCGCTCAACTGCGTGATGAATGCCCGCGTGCGCGACCGCGGCCCGTTCAAGAAGGTCTGGGTGCAGCCGGCTTCCGGCGACTCCGGCACTTCGCTCGGCGCGGCCATGTGGATCGACGGCCAGCAGCGCGGCATGTCCAAGCGCAGCTGGCAGATGAACCATGCCTTCCTCGGGCCGGCCTACGGCGATGACGAGATCGAGGAATTCCTGAAGCAGGCCAAGCTAAGCTACCGCCGCGCCGATGATCTTTCCGCGGAAGTCGCCGAGCTGCTGATGCAGAACAAGGTGATCGGCTGGTTCCAGGGCCGCATGGAGTTCGGGCCGCGCGCGCTGGGCGCGCGCTCCATCCTGGCCTCGCCGCTGGATCCATCCATGCAGCAGCGGCTCAACACCATCAAGGACCGGGAAGACTTCCGCCCGGTGGCGCCGGTGGTGCTGGAGGAAGAGGCTGCCAACTGGTTCGTCGACGGCAATATCTCGCCCTTCATGGTGTTCGTCTATGACGTGCGCAAGGATTGCGAAGACAAGATTCCGGCGGTGCGCCATGTCGACGGCACCGCCCGCATCCAGACCATCAACCGTTCGCAGAATGCCGCCTACTACGACCTGCTCAAGGCCTTCGCCGAGCGCTCCGGCGTGCCGGTACTGATCAATACCTCGTTCAATACCCGCGGCGAACCGGTGGTCTGCAATCCGCGCGATGCGGTCGAGTCGTTCTGCACGACGCCGCTCGATGCGCTGGCGATCGGCTCCTTCATCGTACAGAAGCCATGACAAGGGAAGGGCGGATGCAGAATTTGAACAGAGTGGTCAAGGATGATTTGTTCACGGGCGTGCAGCGCATCGCGGTGTTCCGCGCGCTGCAGCTGGGCGACATGCTGTGCGTGGTGCCGGCCCTGCGCGCATTGCGCGCGGCCGCGCCGCAGGCGCATATCACGCTGATCGGCCTGTCCTGGGCAAGCAGCTTCGTCAGGCGGTATCACCGCTATCTCGACGAGCTGCTGGTGTTTCCCGGCTGCCCCGGCTTTCCGGAGCAGCCGGCACGCCTGCACGAAATGCCGGGCTTTCTCGCCGAGGCCCAGGGCCGCCGCTTCGACCTCGCGGTACAGCTGCATGGCAGCGGCGCGGTCAGCAATCCACTGACCGTGCTGCTGGGCGCGAAGCGCAATGCCGGCTTCCACGCGCCGGGCCAGTATTGTCCGGAGCCGGCCGCGTTCATTCATTGGGATGAACGCGAGCATGAAGTGCTGCGCTACCTGCGGCTGATGGACCATCTCGGCGCGCCGGCGCAGGGCGAGCATCTGGAATTCCCGCTCACCGATGACGACCATGCATCCCTGCGGCGCAGCCATGCCGACCTGCCGGCGCCTGGCAGCTATGTCTGCATCCACCCCGGCGCGCGCATGCTCACCCGGCGCTGGCTGCCGCAGCGCTTCGCCGAAGTGGCCGACCGCCTGGCGGCGTCCGGCATGAAGATCGTGCTGACCGGATCGCCCGACGAAGCCGAGGTGGTGCAGGCGGTGCACGGGGCGATGCGCATGCCGGCGTTGAACCTTTGCGGCCGGACCGATCTCGGCGGCCTCGCGGCGCTGCTGGCGCAGGCCAGGCTGGTGGTGTCCAACGATACCGGCATTTCGCACGTGGCCGCCGCCGTCGCCACGCCGAGCGTGATCGTGTCCTGCGGTTCCGATCCCGGCCGCTGGGCGCCGCTCGACAGCGCGCGGCACCGGGTGATTCATGCCGATGTCGCCTGCCGCCCCTGCATGCATCAGGTCTGCCCAATCGGCCACCTGTGCGCGTACGAGGTTGGCGCCGATGCCGTGGCGGAACTGGCCGTCCACCTTCTTGACGGCGAAGGCGGCACGCAAACAATCAATGTCACCACGGAGATGCATCCATGAAAGAAGCCGATTCCAAGCGCATTCTCGTCACCGGCGGCGCCGGCTTCCTCGGCTCCCATTTGTGCGAATATCTGCTCGCCCAGGGGCATGATGTGTTGTGCGTGGACAATTTCTATACCGGCACCAAGCGCAACATCGCCCGCCTGCTGCGGCATCCGCGCTTCGAACTGATGCGGCACGACGTCACCTTTCCGCTTTACGTCGAAGTCGATGAAATATACAACCTGGCTTGCCCGGCCTCGCCGGTGCATTACCAGAACGACCCCGTGCAGACCACCAAGACCAGCGTGCACGGCGCCATCAATATGCTGGGCCTGGCCAAGCGGGTCAAGGCCAGGATCCTGCAGGCCTCGACCAGCGAAGTCTACGGCGACCCGCAAATGCATCCGCAGAGCGAGCATTACTGGGGCCATGTCAACCCGATCGGCATCCGCTCCTGCTACGACGAAGGCAAGCGGTGCGCCGAAACCCTGTTCATGGATTACCGCCGCCAACATAAGCTCAACGTCAAGATCGCGCGCATCTTCAACACCTACGGCCCGCGCATGCATCCCAATGATGGCCGGGTGGTGTCGAACTTCATCATGCAGGCGCTCAACGACGAACCGCTGACCATCTACGGCGACGGCTCGCAGACACGTTCGTTCTGCTATGTCGACGACCTGATCCGGGGCTTCGACCTCCTGATGCGGAGCGCCGACGGCTTCTGCGGACCAGTGAACCTGGGCAACCCCGGCGAATACACGATGCTGCAACTGGCCGAACGCATCATCGCGCTCTCAGGCTCCCGTTCGAGCATCGTGTTCCGGCCGCTGCCGAGCGACGATCCGACGCGCCGCCGTCCCGATATCACGCTGGCACGCACCGTGCTGGGGTGGGAACCAACGGTCGAGCTCGACGAAGGGCTGTCGCGCACGATCGATTATTTCCGCCAGTTGCGCGCGGGCGAGCGGGACGACGAGGTGACCATTCCCGACGGTTTCGCGGGCAGCCTGCGGCACCATGGCTTCGAGCAGAGCGGCATGTCGAAGATGTAGACGGCGTGCCGCAGCATGGAACCCATCAAGAAGAGGTAATGCATGAACGGCACACGCAGATCTGGAAGCCGGCCCGCATCGGTCTGGGCGGCCTGGAAAACTCCTGTCCTCCTCGCCGTGCTGGGACTGGCGAGTCTCGCTTGCAGCAAGGGACCGGGCAGCCCGGACCTGCCGAATTCACCGCCGCGGCCGAAGGTGCAGGCGCAGCAGGTACAGTCCGGGCCCATCGTCACCGCGCAGTTTCATCTGCCGGCTCGTCAAAAGCCGAGAAGGGCGCTGAGGACTTGAATACTTGAGGCGGGAGGCTGATCAAGCTTGCTTCCGGAGCGTTTAGAGCGGATTGCGGGTGGGTGTAGGAAAGAATCGGTTTGTCCTGGGATGCAGGACAAGGCGAGAGGAGCGCCATGTGGCGGGCCACATAACGGGCCACACAAGCGACGAGCAACGCTGCCATGGTGAAGTGGGCCCAAGGCAGGCCGAGGCGACCGACCACCCATTCGCAAGCCGCTCCAGGGTCCGGCTGGATCAAGCGAGTGCCAAAGTCTTATGCAAAGAACAGCCCCTCTCCTGCAGGCTGGAGAGGGGTGTCTTGGCGCCTCAGGGCAATCAGAGAACATTGCCATGACAGGTATGTAACTTGAAAAGCCGGCTTTCCGCCAGGGCAATGCATTTTTAATTTAATTGAAATTAAATTCCGGACCCATTTTCGCCCATCTTATACCCGAACTGCTTCTGGACCTCCACCATGCGATCCGCGCTCATGCCAAGCTGAGAAGCAAACTGGTCACGCTCCGAATCGGAAAGACGTCCTGACCTTAGTGCGTCGTTCAGCTTGTGCCGATCCTTTTCTTCATCCGAAGCGGTCCCATTTGCCACTTTCATGCCGTCCATCTGATACAGCTTCGCAAGCGCTGCCATCGTATCCGGCATGGAGGCATTGGGGTCCTGCAAAGTCTTTTTGAGACTTTCTGGATTGTCATTCGTGCCGAGATTTACGTTCGTCGCGGCAAAACCTGTGGGATTTACTGGTGTATCGCTGCCAACTCTCATTTTTGGTTGCTCCTTAAGTCGCTCAATTATTTAATTGAAATCATGCAGTATTAACAATTAATGCCGCACTTTCATGAGTGGAGAAGCCAGGAAAGTAGTTCCTGTGCAATTGTCAATTAAGATTGTCGGGGCTGCTTATGTTCCGCCGTTGTTCATTCTTATTAGTTAACGGTGCGAATAGTCATGGCAGTGCGTGCTTTTCCTTAATTCGAACTGACACAGTACCTATATAGATCCGGCCCGAAAATATGCTGGGCCGGATTCCCTCACCCCGGCCTTCTCCCAGAGGGAGAGGGTGAGATCAGCGACCCGAAAAATGAACCATCTTTCGGGCCGAATCAATAAAGCTTGGCCCTGGCTGGTGAAACCCCCTCGACGGGAGTGCGCTTGTGGCGAAGCATCCTGTGTCGCCGGTGCCGGCAGCCAAAAGCAATTTCAGCTTTGGCACAGACCTTGCGATAGCCGACCCTGACGCGATACTTCCTCCCGCAGACGCCATGTTTCCCGGATGTGTTTCTCATCGCGCCGCCGCACGCCCGCTGCGCGCATCGATGAGTCGGTTTCAACAGTTGCTTTTCCACGGTGCCGCAGCGACGGCACGCCTCCGGCGACGTTCACAGAGCCGCATCTGCTTCCGAATCCCGCTTGCCGGCCGCAACACGCAGCGGCTGTCCGTCGCATACCCATTTCCCGTCTATCCATACAGCGCGCAGGCCGCCGGCCTGCCGAAGAAAGTCAATGATGTTTCCCATCAACAGAAGCCATGTTTCCATCCCCTGCGACGATGTCGCAATCAGCGGAATGCTGTGCCAGCCGGAGGGTGCGATCGGCGTGGTGGTGTGCATCAATGGCAGCACCGCGAGCCGCATCAAGCCGCCATCCGATTATGTAGGCGGCGTGCTTCACATGGCTCGCCTTGCGACCTTGTGGCTGGATGCCGCAGGTCTTGACGACTGCCGCCATGGCCGGGCGGAAAATCCCGCGTTCCCGCCGGTGCGCCGGCTGCAGGCGTCGTTCGACTGGCTCAGGCGCAATGCCGCTACCGATGACTTGCCGCTGGCGCTGCTCGCTTCCGGCCATCTCGCCGCGGCAGCGCTGCGGCTGGCCTCCGCGGGGACCGGCGACATCTCGGCAATGGTGCTGCGCAGTGCAAGGCTGCAACTGCCCGAGCCAGGATTGGCGAATATCACCGCTCCTACCTTGCTGATCGCCGGTGGCCTGGATGACGGCAGCGTCGGTGCCACCCGGGGCGCATTTGCGGCGCTGCGCTGCAAGAAACGCTTCGAAGTCGTACCTGGCGCGACTCATGCATTCGAAGAGCCCGGAAGCCTTGAAGTCGTCGCCCGTTTGGCCCGGGGGTGGTTCCTGCAGCACACGCGCTTTGTGCTGGCTTGACTGTCATGCGCGGCATGATTTGTAAATCGTACCGTGCCGCGCAGCTTTTACAACGCGCACCGCGCTGCGGACGGGGTGGATGGAAGACGGGGTCTGGTTTCTTGATGGTGTTTGCGAGTAGTGGCGTTGCCCCTTCCCGGTCTCCGGGGAGGGGCTTTTTTTATCCCGGCATCTTCCGGGCGCGCGGCACTTCCAGCACCACGTCGCACTCCGCGTGCGCCACGCAAGGAAGGATATAGCCCTCGGCCTTTTCCTCGCGGCTCACGCCGGGCCAGTCGATGCTGTAGCGGATCCGTCCGCTGGTCATCCTGCACAGGCAGGTGCGGCAGGTGCCGTTGCGGCAGGACGCCGGCAGCTCGATCTTCGCGGCGCGCGCCGCAGCCATCAGCGACTGTTCGCCGCCGGCGGCATATTCCCATCCTGCCGGCTCGATGCGCACGAGAAAGGCCGGCCGGGTTTCGCCGCCGCTCATCTTGTCGTTCATGCCGCTGTTCACGCAGGTACGCCGGTCACGGTGGCCGGCAGCGGCGAGACGCCTTGCTCGATCGCCGATTTTTCCTGCGCGGCCAGCGCCCGCAGGTAAGCTTCCCGCTGCTGCAGGCGCTGCCAGTAGGCCCGAACCGGATCGCTGAATTCCGGTTCGAGTCCGATCAATTCGGCCAGCATCAGCGCATAGCCGACCGACACGTCGGCCGCGGTGAAACGCTGCGCGCAGAGGGTTTCCTGGCGCGCCACCACGGCATCGACGCCGCGCAGGCGCGCCAGGAACCAGCGCCGATAGTCTTCCGCCACCTGGGGCTGGCGGCGCGCCTCCGGTTCGAAACGGCCATAGCGCAGCACCAGGGTCTGGGGGAAGGTCAGGCTGGCTTCGCCAAAATGCAGCCAGTTGAGATACTCGCCGTAGGCCGGTTCGCCGGCGGCCACGTCCAGCGTCCCGGGAGCGGCGCGCGCCGCGAGATACTGGCAGATCGCCGCCGATTCGGTCATCCGCAGCGCGCCGTCGAGCAGCGCCGGCACCGTGCCGAGCGGATTGACGGCAAGGTAGTCGCGCGCGGCGACGCGGGGCGGAAAGGGCAGCATCTTCAGGATGTAGGGCAGCTGCAGTTCTTCCAGCATCCAGAGCGCACGGAAGGAACGCGCGCTGACGCAGTGGTAGAGGGTCAGCATGGCTTACCTGCTGCGGCCGCAATGGCAGAATCCCTGGTATGTCATGGTGCGCGTCTCCTTCCGTGGTGGGTATGCGGAATTGTAGCCTGATGCCGCCCGACTCAGCCCGGTGCGGTATTGCGCCCATGCCATGCGCAAGGAATGCGACAATGTCGCTCGCGATGCCGGCCGGACTTCGATGCCGACCGGCGCACCAGGACATTCGAATCGGAAAAGTACGAAAAAGTACGGAAAAGTAAGGAAAAGGACCAACATGACTGTCAAGACCGTTGTCTATCAAGCGCTGGAAACCGGCCCGGCACTGACGATACTGGGTGCCGTGCACGGCAACGAGCGCTGCGGCCCGGAAGCCATCAAGCGACTGATCGCGGCGCTGGACGGCGGCGAAGCGGTGCTGCGGCGCGGCACGCTGCAGATGATGCCGGTGGTGAACCCGAAGGCCTATGCGCAGAACGTACGCTTCGTCGAGCGCAACCTGAACCGCCAGCTTTACCCGAAGGACGAAAAGCGGCATTACGAAGACCATCTCGATCCCATCGTCTGCGGCCTGCTGGACCGCACCGATGTGCTGCTGGACCTGCATTCCTTCGCCTCGCCGGGCGGACCGTTCATTTTCCTGAGCGGCAAGAATCCGCGCGAACTGGCCTATGCCAAGTCGCTTGGCGTGACCGATTTCGTCTATGGCTGGGCGGAGGCGTACGGCAGCGGCGGCGACAGCAAGGAATCGCAAGGCACCACGGAATATGCGCGCACGCGCGGCGCGATGGCGGTCACGCTGGAGTGCGGGCAGCACCTCAATGCCGATGCCGCCGAGATCGGCTACCGCGCCATCCTGATGGCGCTGAGGCACCTCGACATGCTCGATCCGCAATGCTCCGCGGCCGCATCGCTGGACCAGCCCGCCGAAGCCGGGCAGTTGCGCTGCGTGCGCATGAAGAGCGTGTACTACCGCGATGAAGGCGCCGCGTTCAGCCGGCCGTGGCGGCATTTCGATGCGGTGATGAAGGGCGAAACCATCGCCAGCCTCGCCGGCGGCGGAACGCTGGCGGCGCCGGAAGACGGTTTCATCGTGCTGCCGAAGGAAGGCGCGGCAACCGGCGGCGAGTGGTTTTATTTCGGCACCGCGACCTCCTATCCGGAATGATGCCGGGCCGCGTTGCTCCGCGCCAAAGCGGCGTGAAAGCGGAAAAGGGAGGCTCAGCCTCCCTTTTCTTTTGCGGATACGGATGATTTCCGCATCATTCCGCCGCCTGACGCTTGCCCACCACTCTTTCGCGTATCCACTCGATCTTCGGCTCGGAATGGAGGTTGGCGATCACCGCGCCGTAATTGGCTTGCCCGCGCGCATGCCGCTGCGAACTGCTGACTTCGTATTCCAGCACGTAGCTGACGAAGACGCTGTCCGACGCCGGATCGGGGGTAATGTAGTCGATGCGCGCCAGGCGGTAATTGCGCATCGGCCAGCGCCGGCTGTAATGGCGCACGTCGCGCACGATCTCGTTCCGTGTGGTTGGCCCGAACTCGTAATAGTCCACGCCGTCGGCAAAGAATTGTGCCTGCGCTTCCGGACTTTTATCCGGGGAAATGAATTGCTGCAGGAACGTCTCGACCGCTTGCTCGAGTGCGGCGGGCGGTACGGCCGCGGCCGACATGGGACTGACCGGCTGGGCAAACGCTGAAGCTGAGGCTGAGGCAGCGGCTGCGCCCAGAATCAGGACAGCCACGGCGGAAGCGGGGAAAAGCGCGGGACGCATGATATGCCTTGATGCAATGTCTGAAAACTCAGGCAGGTAAATGCATTGACTCCGGGGCCCGGGCGGAGTTCTGCCGGATCGTCAATGCGCATCCGGCGCGGGTCGCTTCCGCATGCCCTGGGCGCCAGCAACAGGGCGCGGTTCTTTTTCCTCCAGCAATGCATGCTGAAAGGCTTGCACCACGCCCCGCCGGACTTGCTGCCAGTGGCGGCCGTGCGCAAGAACATGCTTCTGGTTGATTTCGAGTTCGATGCCGAGATAGGCGTCGCCTGAAAAGCGCCGGCGCAGGTGCGTCGTGAATCCGTCCGCATTACCGCTGTAGGGATAGTTCATCCGCGTGCGCAAGCCGGAAGCATGAACCTGCAGCGCGACCCGCCAGCGCCGGCATAGCTCGCTTTCGGCCTCGCGGGCAGGATCGTAGAGCAGGCCGATGTCGGCATTGCGCACGTCGCCGTCCAGTTCCGGCGTGAAACTGTGGCAGGAAAGATGAATGACCCGGGCGCCGCCGGCAATGGCCCCGGCGATGCAATGCTCGACCTTGCCGCGGTAGGGCAGGTAGTGTCGGCGGAAGATCTCTTCGCGTATTGCCGCCGATGCCGCTCGCGTCGCATCGGAGTACAGGCCGGGATGGCCGGGGGAGCGATTGAGATCGACCAGCAGCCGGCTGATCGTGGACACCGCCATCATCGCCAGTGGGCTTTCCAACGCACTTGCCAGCGCTTCAGCCATGTCCCGCGCCATGCGCAGCGCTCCCGCGTCATAGCCGCGATGCGTGCGCAGCAGCGCTTCATGACCGCGGAACAATTCCCGGTAGCGCGGCGGAATGCGGTTGCCGCCGTGCTCGCAGGTGATGACGATGGCGTCCGGAGATTTCAAGGCGAGGCGGCAATCGTTGCGTCCGGCAGGAACATGCTGCCCTCCTGCAGGCAGTCACAGAGCTTCGCGTACACCTTGCCCATGCGCGCCTGCTGATCGTGGCCCAGGTCGCGCAGGATGCGACGCGCCAGCGGACCGTGCCGCAGGATGGTTTGCAGCGGGCCGCTCCATTGCGCCCAATGGTCGCGTTCCGGCGGATCGGCGGCTTCGCCGTCCATCATGCGGCCGATCAGGTGTTGCCACAGCTCTCCGGCGCTGCATTCGCGGCCCGGGTAACCCATCAGTGCCAGATAAGCGGGATGCGCGATGACCGCCTGCTCGGCATCGCGCATGCAGCTTCGCAGCACGTCGGCCAGCATCGTGGTGGGAAGGTCCTGCTGCTCGGCCAGGGTCGG
Organism: Noviherbaspirillum album; assembly: GCF_035916955.1. Classification (NCBI taxonomy): domain Bacteria; kingdom Pseudomonadati; phylum Pseudomonadota; class Betaproteobacteria; order Burkholderiales; family Oxalobacteraceae; genus Noviherbaspirillum; species Noviherbaspirillum album. The sequence goes on from NZ_JAWIIV010000007.1 coordinate 82,219, forward strand.
CGCCTCGTAGAGCCGGCGCACCGCATCGACCGTGGCCGCGGCGACCGCCAGGTCGGCATGCGGGCATTCCTGGGTATCGATCACCCTGATCTCGATAGCGTTGCGATCGAAGCGGGCGATGGCGCCGCGGGAGTTGAGCCATTCGTGCCGCAGCACGCCCTCCGGATCATGCGGCGCGATGTCGCGGTACATCGGCGCGAGTATGCGCTGCTCGTAGTCGGCGCGGCTGCTCACGGTTTCCGGCACGATCATGCCGGCAATCGACGGTATGCCGTCGGCGTTGCCGGCATACGCATGCATACGGAAATCGGCGAAGCCGGTGATGCGGCCATCGGCGAGCGGAGAACTTGCCGCGAGCGCCGGCAGGATCGGCAGTACCAGCCGTATCGCCGCGTGCAGGCGGGCGAACTCCTCGTCATCGGCGAACGGCAGGTTGATGTGCATGCTCTGCAGATTGGCCCAGCCGTGGCTGCGGCTGTCGAAGATGCGGTCATAGATGCGGTAGATCGCCTCGTTGTCATGCGGCCAGAGCCGGGTTTCCGCCAGCGGATTCATCCACGGGTGCATCGCGCCCGGCATCAGCCGCGCCCCCAGGGATTCCAGCCTGCGGTTGATTTCCATGACCTCGCCTTGGAAGGCTTCGCGCAGCAGGCCCAGCGACTCCGCCGGTTGCCGGTTCTTGACTTCGACCACATGCAGCACCAGTTCATTGGACCAGCCCATCGCGCCGCGTTCGACCTCGTAGCCGCTATCGGTATTATCGGCATTATTGGCATTGCGCAGCAGGCGGTCGGCGATCGGCAGCACCGACAGGCTGTCGCGCTCGACGATCATGTATTCGAGTTCGATGCCGTAGCCGGCGAAGGCATGCAGCGGCAAAGTCGCGTCACTGTTCATGAGTTCGGGCTTCCCTTCCGGGCCTCGATGCGCTTGCGAAAGACGCCCATGATCTCGCGGTACAGCGCATCGCCCAGCACCGCATCCTCGTTGCCGGCATCGACATTCGGGTTGTCGTTGATCTCGATGACGTAGACCTGGTTGCCGACCTGCTTGAGATCGACGCCGTAGAAGCCGTCGCCGATCAGGCTGGCCGCCTGCACCGCGATCTTCACCACGTCGTCCGGCGCTTCGCCGACCGACAGCGCCTCGGTGCGGCCTTCGCTGGTGCGATGGCATTCATGTTCATGCTTGATGATCTGCCAGTGGCCGGGCGCCATGTAGTACTTGCAGACGAACAGCGGGCGGCCATCGAGCACGCCGATGCGCCAGTCGAACTCGGTGGGCAGATACTCCTGCGCGAGTACCAGCTCCGACTGCAGCAGCAGTTCACCGACCCTGTCCTGCAGTTCGTGCTCCGATTCGACCTTCACCACGCCCAGCGAGAAGGCGCCGTCCGGCTGCTTGAGGATGCAGGGCAGGCCGAGCGTGGCCACGATCTGGCCCACATTGCCCCGGTGAACCACCATGTGCTCGGGTGTGGCGATGTGATGGCGCGTCAGCAATTCATTCAGGTAAATCTTGTTGGTGCAGCGCAGGATGGAGTCCGGATCGTCGATCACTACCAGTCCGGCCGCCGCGGCCTGACGCGAGACGCGGTAGGTGTAATGGTCGACATTGGTGGTGTCGCGGATGAAGAGGGCGTCGAAATCCGGAATGCGGCGCATGTCCTCCGGCGTCAGCATCTGCGCCTCCATGCCCAGCAGTTCGGCGGCCTCGCCGAACTTGCGCATCGCCTCTGCGTTGGAGGGCGCTTCCGCGCGCAGCGGATCGTGCAGGATGGCAAGCGCGGGCTTGCGCGCGGCGGTGTCGGTGCGCAGCTTGTGCTCCTTCAGATGATTGATTGCCGCCTGCGCCGCCAGCTCGCGGTGATGCGCCGGTATGTCGCGAATGCTGCCGCCGGCCACGCTGCACAGGCGCCAGGCATCGCCCAGGCGTTCGAAGCGCGCATGCAGCACGGGAGTGCGCAGCAGCCTGAACAGCTGTTCGCCGAGGTGCGGATGGCCGCCGTCCGCATCCTGGCCGAAATAAATGTCGAGATCGACCACGTCACCGGCGGTGCGGGCGAACGAGCAGTCGATCAGGTTGCCCAGCCGCTCGCTGATCTCCTGCACCAGCGTTTCGGACTGCAGGTCTTTCATTGCCTCCACATCGGGAAGCGGCGGATGGCCGCGCGCTTCCGCCAGCAGCGATACATAGTAGCCTTCGCTTTGATATCGGTAGGAGCGGCAGAGATTGAAAACTTTGGCGGAATGCAGATCGCCGTAGGCGGGATCGAGAAGATAGGTCTGGGCGGGGACGACAGTGACGCCCGGGATGTCGTTCGGCCAATCCTGGGGCTGACTGACGACAAAGAAAATGTTCATGGCTCTTCCTGTCGCGGCACGCACCGCGGATGAATGATCAGCAGGTTGGCGTCATGCGTGACGATGCCGAGCAGGATGGCATTGACGACCCGGTCCACGCTCAGCCAGTAGGCTTGCGCGCTGTCGTAGGGATTCTGCTGGTACGGGTCCACCACGAACACCTTGCGGCGCTCGCGGTCGTAGCCGCCGATGATCACGAAATGCCCGGACGGCAGGCCGCGCACGTCGTCGGGGGTGTCGTCGGGGCCGTATTCGCGCGCGGCGCGGTACAGGAAGGTAGAGCTGAGGCCGGTGATGATCGGCATCCTGCGGCGCAGGATGGCGCGGATCAGGTAGCGCGACAGGTCGACCAGGCGCAGGCGCCCGCCGAGCTTGAGGAATTCGAGATAGCCGTTGGTCGCATGCTGCAGCCGGTAATCCATCTTGTGCTCGCGCTGGCGCTGCAGCCGCTGTGCGATATCGATGCCGGGTTCGGTGAACCAGACCGGGTCGAATACGTTCAGGTTATAGGTATAGATCGTGGCCCGGTAACCCTTGCGCAGCGCATCGCAGGCGAGAAACACCGCGAAGGTGCCGCCGTGTTCCAGTCGGCCGGTGCGCTTGATCACGTCCGTCAGCGGTTCGTCGTCGCCCCAGTAGCGGTAGACGGCATGCAGGCAGGTAGGACCGCAGGTGGTCTCGTCCGGCTGAGGAAGGATGCGAACGGGCAACTGCAGCAGGTCGGCTGCATCGGAAGCGCGGCCCTGCACATCCTGGTTGGTGTCTGCATGCATCGTTTCGCCTTGTTTCTCGCCAATGGCTGACCGCAGGAGATAGCATGTTCGATGCCAGTCACCAGGCAGCTGTTCGAGCAGTTGTTGACGGGCCGTTCGGAGCAGCCGTCATGCTGAAGTGACGCATCGGCCCTTCAAAAGTTTCGCTTCGCCGGGATGCCGGGCGCGTCCGCACGCATCAGGCGAAAAAGGCATGAATTCTGCATGGCAGGGAGGTTGCGCCGCACCGCTTCCTTATGGAGACTTTGCCATGAACCACCTCCTGCGTTTGACCGTATGCCATGCCGTGCTGACTGCAAGTTTTCCGCTCGCCGCTGCGGCTCAGGCGTCCCTGCCCGCAACCGAAGCGGCGAATGGCCCTCCTTCCCGCCTTACTGCGCCGGCCTTGCCGCCGCCCAGCACCGAGCTGTCTTCCGGCGGGGTCAATACGATGCGCTCCGAAGCCGGACTGGATATCGAAGCCGAACAGGTGCCCTCATCGCCGGCCGAACGGCTCAGGCCCGTGATGCGTAATGACATTACCTACCTGTGCGGAGGCATCGGCGACGAAGAGGCCGCCTACATGAAGTCGGAGGCTTCCTCCTATGACCTGATGCTGACATTTGCCGCGCGCAATGGCGCGTACCTTGCCGATGTCAATGTCGATATCGCCGATGGCAAGGGCAAGATGCTGCTGCGTACGCGCTGCGATTCGCCGCTGCTGCTGGTGGACTTGCCGCGCGCGGGCAATTACCGCATTCGCGCCGATGCCGGCGGTCACGTGATCCGGCGCAGTGTGAAAGTGAACGCCGGGCGCAAGACCGGGCAGCATCTCGCCACCGCGGTGCTGACATGGCCGCAGCAGGTCGCGGAAAATCCGTCCGGCCGCGCGTCAGGAGGCGGAGCCGGAGGCAGCACGGGCAGCGGGATGCGTTGAGGGCGAGATACCAGGGCGATAAGGGTGATAAGGGCGGGGCGATGAAATACGCGTTCCAAGCGCAAAAGGCAGGCTTGGCCAAAGTGGCCACGCCTGCCTTTTGCATTGCCTGAGGTGTTACTCAGGAAGAGCGGATTACTTGTTGCGCTCGGCAGAACCCTGGATTTTTTCGCCGCCCCTTTCAACATCGCGTCCAAAGCCGGACATGGTATTGCAAGCTGTCAAACCAACGGTAACGATCAAGACGCTCAGCACGGAGATGATTTTTTTCATGATTTATTTCCTTTCAGGTTAACGGGTAAAACAGGTTTTCAAAACGTTGCAACGATCATGCCCATCCGTAACAAAAGCATTCATCCTTGCAACACCGACTGACAATATCCTGTTCCATCAAGGCTGAATCTTTACCATCAATGGGACATGACATTCGTACGGGTTGGTACTGTGGTCCTGCAATCGCTTGCATGCCTTCATGTGGCTTCATGTGCCTGCATGAGTGAGAGATGTTCAGGCAGGCATGCGTTCTATTAATTGTTCACGGTCAAATTTCCAACCTTAAGCCTTGAGGCAAGACAATCAGCGGCGCTTGAACAGCAGGCTGAGCAGAAGGCCGGCGCCGACCGCCACCGCCATCGACTGCACCGGCTTGTCCTTTACATAGGTGGTCGTGGTCTCCACGCCGCGATTGATCTGCCGGCCGGCTTCCGTGGCGATACCCCGGGCCGCGTAACGCATGGTGCTGAACTTGGTCATCAGCTGCGCGTGCGCTTGCACCAGTTCCTCGTCCGACAGGCTGGCCGAACGATTGACCAGCGCATCGAGATCACTTTTCAGGCTGGAGAGTTCGGTACGCAGGGTAGCAGCCGAAGGCTGCGAGCCGCTCCAGTTTCCTTTCAGGTTGACCGAGCTCACGATGCCGCTTCGGGAGCCGCCGATGCCGGTGACATGGCGGACGCTGTCGTCCGCCTGGTCCTGGGACGTACTTGCGGCAAGGCCGTTGCCGTTGCTGCCGCCGTTGCCGGATGTCGAATTGCTGTCCATGAAATGCTCCTTGCCGAAGTGCCGGTTGAATCGGTAATCAATGCAAGGTCTTTCAGCAAACGCTGTGCCATCATGCCGCCGATAAAGCTGATGCCTCCAAGTGCATGAAAGCAAAAGAATTTGTGTGGAAAAGCATACATGATCCATGCCATACGGAAAGAGCAGCCTGTTCGAATTTGTACAAATGAATGTAATTATTGCAAGCTTGTGGTACGCAAAGCTTCCCCAGAATAAACAGCAAAGACAAATCCCTTGCTGCAATTGCCTTAAGGAAACATAATTCCAGCGTATCCGTGTCTCTGCACCGGCCCGGATCGGAATCGAATCAGCAAAGGAAGCTTTCCATGTCGAACTTCGGAAACGAGGAAGCGCGCGGCTACATGCATCAGCTGCTCAAGGTCATGCACCAGCAGGGCGGATCGGACTTGTTCATCTCCTCCGACTTCCCGCCGAGCATGAAGCACCAAGGGGCGATGAAACCGCTGAGCCAGCAGAAGCTGACCGGCGAGATCACCCGCAAGCTGGCGCTGTCGCTGATGAACGACAAGCAGAAACAGGAGTTCGAGACCGAGTTCGAATGCAATTTCGCCATCTCGCTGCCGAACGTCTGCCGCTTCCGCGTCAATGTCTTCGTTCAGCAGCAGCAGGTCGGCATGGTGATCCGCACCATCGCGGCCGAGATCCCCAACTTCGAGAAGCTGCAGCTGCCCGAAGTGCTCAAGGACGTGATCATGACCAAGCGCGGCCTGGTGCTGGTGGTGGGCGGCACCGGCTCGGGCAAGTCGACCACGCTGGCGGCGATGATCGATCATCGCAATGCGAGCTCGTCGGGCCATATCATTACCGTCGAGGACCCGGTCGAGTATGTTCACAAGAACAAGTCCTGCCTCATCACGCATCGCGAAGTCGGCGTCGACACGCTGTCCTGGCACCACGCGCTGAAGAACACGCTGCGCCAGGCGCCGGACGTGATCCTGATCGGCGAGATCCGCGATACCGAGACCATGGAGCATGCGATCGCCTTCGCCGAGACCGGCCATCTCTGCCTCGGCACGCTGCATGCGAACAATGCGAACCAGACCATCGACCGCATCATCAACTTCTTCCCGGAAGAGCGGCGCAACCAGCTGCTGGGCGACCTGTCGTCCAACCTGCGCGCCATCATCTCGCAGCGCCTGGTGCGCACCGAGGACGGCAAGGGCCGGCGGGCCGCCATCGAGATCCTGCTCAACACGCCCACTATCGCCGAACAGATCCTGAAAGGCCAGTTCCAGGGCATCAAGGAAACCATGTCCAAGTCGCGCGAACTCGGCATGCGCACTTTCGACCAGGCCTTGTTCGATCTCTACAATGCCGGCCACATCGGCTATGACGAGGCAATCCGCAACGCCGACTCCGCCAATGAGTTGCGGCTGCAGATCAAGCTGCGCGGCAGTCGCGGCCAGCCCGGCGAAGCATCGGGATTCGACCTGGCGCTCGATGAGGAAAAGGAAGAAGCCGAGGAAGAAAAGAAGTGAGGGAAATGAAAGGAACCGAAGCCGTAGGCGAGGAACCGGCTAGCCAAGCCGGCGATACGAGCGGATTGGCAACTGAAACGGCAGTGAAAATGACGATTGCGCCATGCCTGTCGGTTTAAGTCCACATGCCTGCGGCGGAAGAGATGGCCCGTACCACGCGGCATGGCCATATTGGTTAAGATAGCGGTCGTTCATCCCGTCTCAGCTCTATGATTACAGATTCCAATTCCATTCTGGTCGTCGAAGATGACGAGCACATCGGCCAGGTACTCAAATTTCTGCTGGAACGCCAGGGTTACCGCGTGAGCCTGTTCAATGAGGGCCTCGCCGCGCGCGACGGCATCGAAGCCGCCGCCGAAGTGCCCCGCATGATCCTGCTGGATGTCATGCTGCCGTATATCGACGGCTTCGAACTGGTGAAAATCATACGCGCCAGGGATGGCTGGGACACGGTGCCCATCGTCATGCTGACCGCAAAGACCATGGAGCAGGACATCGTGCGGGCGCTCGACGCCGGCGCCAACGACTACGTCGTCAAGCCCTTCCAGCCGAATGAACTGCTGGCCCGCATTCGCCGCTTCCTGAAGGCCAAGGCATGAACAAACCTGCAAGATACACGGCGGCATGCATGCTGTCCGCCGCCGCGCTGGGCGCCAACGCTGCCTACGCCGCCAGCACCGTGGGCCTGTTCGTCGGCCATGAGCATCTCAATAACGGCTCGCCGAACTGGGAGGAAAGCGCGATCCGGATGAGCCATGAAATCGCACCGCGCAGGCTGGTCGATATTGCCGTCACCCGGACCGAGCGCTTCAACCTGAGCGACAGCCAGATTTCGGCCGCCTACGTGGCGCCGCTGTCCCGCCAGCTGACCGCAGGCATCGAGGCCAATGCAAGTCCGAGCCACCGGGTACTGGCGCGCAATGCCTTCGGCACGACGCTGCAATATGAATTCGCGCCGGCCTGGCTGATCCATGCGGGCGCAAAGACCACACGCTACGACGATGTCCGGGTCAACCAGTCGCTCCTGATGCTGGAGCATTATTTTTCCAGTTTCAGCTGGTCGGTCGGCTGGCGTCCGGCGCGCGCCTTCCACACCACCGCGCACAGCGGCGAGCTGCGCGGCAGCTATTATTACGGCGACCGCAACTCGGTCGGCATCATTGTCGCCGGAGGCAAGGAGGCCGCCAGCATCGGCGGCAGGGTGGCGCTCACCAGCCTGCGTTCGGCGACGCTGGTGGGCCGCCACTGGCTCAGCCGCGACTGGGCGATCAACTATGGTGTCGGCTCGTCACGGCAGGGCGAATTCTACGTCCGCAACGGAATCAGCATCGGTGTCCAGCACACTTTCTGATCCGCTGCTGGCAGCCGCATTCTGGACCGGCTTCGGCGCGCTGGTCGTGACGCTGCTGCTGGCGGGCGAGATCGTGAACCTTCGCATGGCGCTGCGCCGCAGGCAGCGCCGCGAGCAGGCCGCGCTGGCCAAGTGGCGGCCCATCCTCAATGCCGCCGTCATCGGCGAAATCCCCGACACGCTGCCGCGCCTGCGCCGGGGCGAGCGCCTGGTGTTCCTCAAATTCTGGGTGCACCTGCACCAGTCGCTGCGCGGATCGGCAAGCGCGGCGCTCAATGAAGTCGCGCTTCGGCTGCAATGCGATGCCCTGGCGCGCGACCTGCTGGTCGGCCGGCGCCGTGCCGCCAAGTTGCTGGCGATTATCGTGCTGGGCCACATGCGGGACAGCAACGCCTGGGACGCCCTCGAGCGGCAGGCTGCCTCCACCGATAGCACGGCCTCGCTGCACGCGTTCTGGGCGCTGGTGCAAATCAACCCCAAGGCCGCCGCCGACACCATGATGCCTTCCTTTATCCAGCGCGGCGACTGGGCGCTGTCCCAGGTGGTCAACATTCTGCAGGAAGCGCGCGAAGACTGCGCCGACGCGCTTGAGCGCATCATTCCCGCACTTCCGGATGACCGCCTGCCGCGCGCGCTGCAGCTCGCCGAGGCCCTGCGCGCGAATCTGCCGCCGGCCATGCAGGCAGGCCTGCTGCGGCATGAAGCCGTCCCGGTACTTGCTGCCGCCCTGCGCATCGTCTCCAATCCCGCCGTGGGCGGGGAAGTGCGCATGCACGCCGCCCATCCCGACTGGCGCGTTCGTGTGCAGGTGGCCAAGGCCCTGGGCCGCATCGGCGGCCGCGAGGATGTGGCGCTGCTGGTGCAGCTGCTCAACGATGCCGAGTGGTGGGTGCGCTATCGCGCCGCGCAGGCGCTCGCGGAGCTGCCTTTCCTCGGCCGCGACGGCCTCGATCGCCTGCGTGCCGAAGCGACCGACCGCTATGCGGCCGACATGCTGACCCAGGTCATGGCGGAAAGGGAAATGGCATGAGCATTGCGGCACTCATCATCGAATTCTTCACCTGGTTCGTCATCTGCTATTTCATCCTGCTCAACGGCGGCTACCTGGTGCTCAACCTGCTGGCTATCTTTTCCCTGCGCCGCCGCAGCGAGGAAAAGATACTGGACGACCTGCCGCAAGCCTATTCCGGACTGGAGCCGCCGATCAGCCTGCTGGTGCCGGCCTACAACGAGGAAGCCACCATCGCCGCCTCGGTCCGTTCCATGCTGCAACTACAGTATTCCGAGCTGGAAATCATCGTCATCAACGATGGCTCCAAGGATAATACGCTGCAGGTCCTGAAGGATGAATTCGGCCTGCTGCCTTTTCCCGAAGCCTACCGGGTGCAGATCGAAACCAAGCCGATCAACGGAATCTTCCGCTCGACACGCTATCCAAACTTGCGCGTGATCGACAAGATGAACGGCGGCAAGGCCGATTCGCTCAATGCCGGCATCAATGCGTCGCGCTATCCGCTGTTCTGCGGCGTCGATGCCGATTCCATCCTGCAGCGCGACAGCCTGCAGAAGGTGGTCAAGCCTTTCCTGCACGACCCGACCGTGGTGGCAACCGGCGGCACGGTACGGGTCGCCAACGGCTGCGATGTGCGCGGCGGCTTCCTGACCAGCGTCGGCCTGCCGCGCAATATCTGGGCGCTGTTCCAGGTGGTCGAGTATCTGCGGGCATTCCTGTTCGGCAGGCTGGGTTGGTCGGCGATCAACGGCATGCTGATCATTTCCGGCGCCTTCGGCGTGTTCCGCAAGGAAGCCGTGATCCTGGCCGGCGGCTACCGCCCCAAGACCATTGGCGAGGACATGGAACTGGTGGTGCGCATGCACCGGGTGCTGCGCGAGCGGCGGCAGCCGTACCGGATCGAATTCGTGCCCGAGCCGGTATGCTGGACCGAAGCGCCGGAAGACCGGCAGACGCTGCGCAACCAGCGCATACGCTGGCAGCGCGGCCTGTCGGAAAGCCTTTCATCCAACTGGGGGCTGATGTTCAGCCGCAACGGCGGCGTGCCCGGCTGGCTGGCGTTTCCATTCATGGTGATGTTCGAATGGCTGGGACCGCTGATCGAACTCGGCGGCTATGCGTTCATGGCGGTCGCATTCGCGTTCGACTGGATTTCATGGGGCGCTGCAGGGATCTTCCTGTTCGTCGCCATCGGCCTGGGCATCATGCTGTCGGCGTCCGGGTTGCTGCTGGAAGAAATGTCGTTTCAAATTTATCCGAAAGGACGACACCTCGCATGGCTTGGCCTGATCGTGATCATCGAAAACTTCGGTTACCGCCAGCTCAACAGCTACTGGCGCCTGGTGGGACTATGGCGCTGGGCGACACAGAGCGAGGCAAGCTGGGGCGTGATGACGCGCAAGGGAAGCTGGCAGAGGAAGTAGGGCGGCATGCGGCAGTGCCGCTCGCTCTGGTTTTCCGGATTTTGTCGGTCATTGCAGGCGCATTGCTCATCATGGCTTCATCCCACGCCGCCGGTTCGGCCATCTTGTACTCCTGCCCCGCGGCGCAGCCGGAACCGGGTAAGGAACAAGGCGCACTATCCAGAGTCGTCACCCAGGCCGACGGCAGCCGCCTGCGGCTCGCGGTGAGCAATGCGACGCCGCCCGGCTGCCGCGGCGTCGCATTGCCGGTCTCGCCGGACGAGGTCGCGGCGCTCCATCCGATTTCCCCTACCGCAGCTGCCGCGCTCGGCGACGCGCTCCTGCTGCATGGTCCGAAAAAGGATGGCGATTTTTCGATCGGCAGCGTGTCAGGCACTGCCGCCGCGCCGCCGCGCCAGGATGCGATCACTCCCATTCCCCTTGATGAAAACCTGCTGGCCGGGCTGTCGGCGCGCGGCTTCGGCGTCGAGGAACGGGTCCGCGTCCAGCTGTCGGACGGAAAGCTGCGCATGCAATGCGCGCCTGGCCGCCGTCCGGCCGGAGTCATCCTGAGCGCGCCATGGATCATGACGCAGGCATCTGCCGACCTGCGGTTGACCGCGTCCGGCAACGGACGCCATGAAGTGCAGGTGCAGGATGCCGCAGGCGCGGCCAGCGGAAGCGCCGTGCGGCTTGGCTACCTCGATGCGGCCGCCGCGGCGCGCGGACAGCGGCTGGAGTTGCCGCGCGCCGGCTTCGACCGCATGCGCTGGAAAAGCTTTTCGATCGCCTGCCCGCTGGAAGCGTCGGAGCTGGCGATCGACGACATGCGCCTGCTGCCGCGGGCATTGCCTGGCGCCCAGGTGCCGGGCAGGGCGACCTGGATCTGGCGCGCCGACGACTGGCGCGAACCCGCGCAGGCGTTCGCGCATGCCGAGCGCCATGGCATTCGCACGATGTTCGTTGCGGTGCCGCTAACGGAAGACAAGGGGGAATTCAGGGTGGCCGAGGCCGCGCAGCTGGCCGCCTTCATCGGCGAGGCAACGCGGCGCGGCATCGACGTGTGGAGCGTCGATGGCGACCCGTACATGGTGCTTCCACGCGAGCATGCCGCCACCGTGCAGCGCGTGCGCGCCTATGCAGCCTACAACCGTTCGGTCGCACCGCAAGCGCGCCTGCGCGGCCTGCAGTTCGATATCGAGCATTACCTGGTGGCCGGCTACGAATTGTCCGCGCCGGCGCTGGACAGGCAATATGCCGCGCTGGTCGAGGCGCTACACCGGGCGGCTGCGGGCTTGCCGCTGGAATTCGTGGTGCCGTTCTGGTGGTCGGACAAGGCTGACCTGCTGAAGTCGCTGGCGAAGCATGCCTACGGGCTGACCGTGATGGATTACCGCACCGATCCTGGGCAGATCCTGCGCTTCGGCGCGCCATTCCTGGACTGGGCGGCAATGCACGGCAAGCGCGTGCGCATCGCCCTGGAGGCCGGTCCAGTGGATGCCGAATGGCAGCGGCGCTATGTGAAGGCTGCCGGCGGCGAACTCTGGGTTGTCAGGCTGGACAAGATGCCGGTGCTGGTTCTGCTGAAGCGTATGCACGATGCGCCGCCCGGCGCGCAAGCTTTCCGCTTCGCATCGGAACGGCTGCTCGACGGCTCCGCTACGAGCTTTCACGGCAATCCGGCGCGCATGCTGTCTTTATTGCCCGCGCTGGAAGCAGGTTTTTCCGCATGGCCGGGCTTCGGCGGAATGGCGCTGCATGAATTGAAATGAATCCGCATGAATCCGCATGAGAACGCGGTATGCATGCTTTCACATCTTCAGCGGCAGGTCCACGTGAAACGCCGTGCCTTCGCCGGGCTCGCTTTCAAAGGAGATCTCGCCGCCGTGCTCCTCGACGATGCTCTTGCAGATGCTCAGGCCGAGACCGGTGCCGCCCTTGCGGCGTGAGTCCGTGGCATCGGCCTGCGCAAATTTCTGAAAGATGCGATCACGGAACTGCTGCGGAATGCCGCTGCCATGGTCGCTCACCGATATCCTTACATGGCGGTCGCGCCGTTCCATGCTCAGCGTGACCGTCGATTCAGGAGGCGAGAACTTGATCGCATTCGACAGCAGGTTGTGCAGCACCTGGATCATGCGGTCGTGGTCGAACGGCAGTTGCGGTTCGCTGCCGTCGGTCTGCAGGTCGAGCCTGACCCGGTACTGCCGCGCGTAGGAATCCATGGCGTCCATCGATTCCCGAATCAGGGGCAGCAATGGCTGGTCCCGCATCTGATATGCCATGTTGCCCGATTCGATCTGCTGCACGTCGAGCACATCGTTGACAAGCCGCACCAGCCTTTCGCAGCTCTGGTATGAGATATTGAGCAATCCCCTGACATCCGGCGGCAGGTCCGCTCCCATGCCATCCATGTCGTCCACCAGCATCGACAGCGATGCGCGTATGGAGGTGAGCGGCGTGCGCAGCTCATGCGAGACGGTGGACACGAATTCGCTCTTCATGCGCTCGACCTTCTTGCGCTCGGAAATGTCATGCAGGAAGGCGCTGAAGAAATAGGTATCCGCCGTCCCCGCGAGCCCGATGGTGGCTTCCACCGGAAATTCATGGCCGGCGCGATTGACCACGATGCGTTCGAGACGCTGGTTCAGATAATCCAGGGCGCCGGTGCGGTGGAAATCGGCGAGCGCTGCTGCGTAACGGTCGTGAAAGCGCTGGGGAATGATGAGTTCCTGCAGGCTGCGGCCGATCGCTTCGTCCGCGTTCCAGCCGAACATTTGCTCCGCGCGGCTGTTCCAGTCGGTCACCTTGCCATGCAGGTCGACACCGATGAAGGCGTCCTGCGCCGTTTCGATGATGGTCTTGATGCGCTTCTCGCTATTGCGCACGTCGGCAAGCGCCTGCGCCAGTTCCTGCGTACGCTGCTCGACGCGCCGCTCCAGCGTCTGGTTCAGGTCGCGCAGCGCCGATTCCTTCTGCAGCAGATCGGCCACCAGCGCATTGAGTGAGCCCGACAGGCGGCGCACTTCCAGATAATCGGTGTCGATGCGCGCGATGCCGTCGGCTTGCCGCGTCTGCACCTGCTGGGCGGAAGCCGCGAGTTCCCCCAGCGGCTGCGCGATGCGGCGCGCCACCAGCCATCCGAGCACCGAAAACAGCACTGCCAGGCCGATGCCGCTCCAGAGGACCTGCTGCTGCAGGCGCTTCGCCGGGGCGTAGGCTTCCTCGGCGTCCTGTCGTACCACGACGGTCCAGCCCAGGCCGGGATAGTCCGCGTAACCCCTGCTGGCGCTGTGGCCGACAAGGTATTGGCGGCCGTCGTCCGACGCTTCGATATGGAAGGCATTCGGCCTGCCGTCGGCAAGCTGGTAGCGCTTGATGTCCAGCGTCTTCCCCTGCATGCCCGGCGGCCCGAGCAGGACCGTGCCGGCGCGGTCGAGGATCATGGACTCGACACGCCGCCGCACGGCGATCGGATCGATGATGGAACGTTCGACATCGCGCGCCCATTGCCACGACAGGTGGACGCCGAGCACGCCGAGCAGCGTGCCCTGACTGTCGCGGTAGGGGAATGCCACGTCGACGAAGCGCTTCGGCTCGCTGGTGGGGTTGGGCAGCAGCTTGGCCAGCAGCACCGCTTCGTGGACGTCGCCGAGATGATTGCCCGCCAGCGCATTCCTGAACCAGGGGCGCTGCGCCACGTTGGCGCCCTCGAGCATCTTCTGCGTCGAGGCGAGCACTTTGCCCTCCGGATCGGTCAGGCCTATCCACGCATAGAATCCGTAAGTCTGCTGGCGCTCGTCGAGGACGCGGCGCTTGTCGTCGACGCTCACCTCCCTCGAGGTGAGATCCTTGCGCATGGACATCAGCCTGACTTCCCGGTAGCGCTCGTGCATGCCCCGGTCCAGCTTGTCGGAGGTCTGCAGTGCCAGTTCGGCCAGGCCGTTGCCGATGTTGTTCTTGAGCTGCCGGGTGGCCGCGATGCCGATCACCTGGACCAGGATGACGGTCAGCACAATGGTCATTATCGAAAACACCAGCGCCAGGTAGGCGCCGATGCTGCGATTCGAAAGGGCGTTCTTGATATTCATGCAAGTTGGGGAATGGCCGACGGCCGGCGCAGGTGCCGGCCATGCATGGTAGCATCGACGCGAAGCGGCACGACGATCGCCGTGCTTTTTGATGCCGTTACATGCTCCGCCGAGCCGGGCCGATGCAGTCAGCGATGAAACGGCTTTCATCATTCCAACATGCAGTCATGTACAAGCCGGGACAGTCATGAAGCAAGAAGCATTTTCCGTTTCCACCGTGCCGACGCCGTCGGTCATCCTCGACAGGCAGAAACTGATCGCAAACTGCCGCCGCATGGCCGCCCGCGCAGCCGGCGCCGGCGTGAAACTGCGTCCGCACCTGAAAACCGCCAAGTCGGCCGAGGTGGCGGCACTCGCCACCAGCGGGCAGTTCGGCGGCATCACGGTATCGACGCTGGCCGAGCTGCGCTATTTCTTCGAGCACGGCATCCGCGACATGACCTACGCCGTGGGTATCACGCCGGGCAAGATGCCGGTCATCGAAGGCTTCATCGAACAAGGCGCCGTCATCCGCATCGTGCTCGACTCGGCTGGCATGGTCGATGAACTGGCTGCGCGCGAAAGCGGATTCAAGGGCAGGGTGCCGGTGCTGATCGAAATCGACTGCGGCGGCCATCGCGCGGGCGTTGCTGCGGAGGGCGTGGAGCTGCTCGATATCGCACGCCGCATTGCCGGCGTGCCGGGTCTCGTGCTGGACGGGGTGCTGACCCATGCCGGCCATTCCTACCATGCGGCCGATGCCGGGGCACGCGAGGCCATCGCCGTCGCTGAGCGCGACGCGGCGGTATTGGCCGCAGGGAGGCTGCGGGAAGCGGGCCATGCCTGCCCGACGGTGAGCATCGGTTCGACACCCACCGCGCTGACCGGCATCGCGCTTGACGGCGTGACCGAGATCCGGCCCGGCGTGTATGTCTTCTTCGACCTGGCGCAGGCGGCGCTTGGCGTATGCAGTCCCGACGATATCGCGGTCAGCGTGGTGGCGACCGTCATCGGCCAGCATCGCGCTGCGGGGCACCTGCTCATCGATGCCGGCGCGCTGGCCTTGTCAAAGGATACGAGCGCCGGCGAATTCCGCCAGCATGTGGGTTACGGCCTGGTCTGCGATCTTGAAGGCAGGCTGCTTGACGGCATGCATGTCGCCGATGCGCACCAGGAGCATGGCTTCGTCAGGTGCAGCGCGGGAACGATCGACTTCGACCGTTTCCCCGTCGGCTCGAGGCTGCGCATCCTGCCCAACCATGCCTGCATGACAGTCGCTCCCTATCCCGAATACCAGGTGTTCGAAAGCATGGACCGGCCGCTGGTGCAATGGTCCAAGACCACCGGCTGGTGACATGCCGCGAAGGCGGGACCGGACCGGCGATAGCGGACTGAGGGATCAGCCTGTCTGGCGGGGTCAGTTTTCCCGATGACGCCGCCGAACCAGTTCATCGACGTCGGTCGCGCCGGCGTCTCCAAGAATGCTGGAGGCCCGCGATTGCAGTTCCTCGTTTTCGGCGGCGACCGTCATCACGATGGTGCCGCGCTGTACCGCCATCTGCGGCGCGCTGGTGTCCGGGCGGCGGCTGATGTCGGTGCCGTCGTCGTTATCGCCTTCATGCAGCCGGTCGAGGAAACTTTGCGAGTCCGGATTGGTGTCTTCCTTGCGGTCGACCACGAAATTGCCCTGCACCGGGCCGGCCTCGTCCCAGGTGGAAGTCATGTTGATGCTGGAATCCGGAAAGCCGTTGCGAAGCAATTGTTCCCGCGCCTGTTCGGCATCGGCGAGGCGGTCGAAGACGCGCACCAGAGTATTTGCCATGGTCTTTCTCCTGCATGTCTGTATGGGAAATGCGCAGGCTCGGGGCAGGAACCTGCGGTTATTCCTTTCTGACTATGGAGGAAATGATAAGTGCCCGCGGCCCGTGCATAGGGAACGAAGCGTGCGCTGCTGCACCGGGGAAAAGCCGGGAAATACAGGGGCTTGAGGCAATTCAGGCGAGCGACAGACGCTTGCCGTCGCGTACCATCTGCTCGAAAGCTTCGTTCGAGATGGGTGGGCTGAACAGATAACCCTGCAGCTGATCGCAGCCCAGATTGCGCAGGAAGCGCATCTGCTCCTGCGTTTCCACGCCTTCGGCGACGATTTCCTGGCGCAGCTGCTGGCCCATGGTGACGATGGCTTGCGCGATGGCGCAATCGTTTTCCTCGCGCGGCAGGCCGATAACGAAGGAACGGTCGATCTTGAGCGTGCTGATCGGGAATTTTTTCAGGTAGGCAAGGCTGGAATAGCCGGTGCCGAAGTCATCGAGCGCCAGCGCCAGGCCCATCGCCGCCAGTTCGTTCATGATGGGAATGACCTGTTCCGGTCCACGCACGAGCAGGGTTTCGGTGATCTCGAGCTTGATGCGGTCCGGCGTGACATCGTAGCGCTCCAGCACTTCCTGTACCCGCTCCGGCAGCCCGCGGTCGAACTGGCGCGATGACAGGTTTACCGCGATCGGCGGCGCATTGAAACCCCGTTGTTTCCATTCGCTGATCTGGCGGCAGGCTTCCTCCAGCACCCAGCCCCCGATCTCGAGGATGAGGCCGGTTTCTTCGGCAACAGGAATGAATAGTCCCGGCGGCACCATGCCGCGCTCGGGATGCCGCCATCGCAGCAGCGCTTCGGCGCCGACGATGCGGCCGCTGCGCAGGCTGACTTTCGGCTGGTAGTAGAGCAGCATCTGGCCGCTGCCCAGCGCGCGCCGCAGTTCGGTCTCGATGCGCAAATGCTCCTTCGCGCGCTCGTTCATTTCCGAACTGTAGAACACGTAGGAGGCGTCGCCGGTCTGGCGTGCCTTGGTCATTGCCGCATCGGCGAAGCGCAGCAGCGAGCCGTTGTCGAGGGCGTCTTCCGGGAACACGGAAATGCCGATATGGGCATTGACGCGGATTTCATGCGAATCGATGGCGAACGGCGCGTCCAGCGCCGCGCGCAGCTTCCTGGCGACGATGCCGGCGTGCTCGCGTTTCTGGATGTCGAGCAGCGCCACCGCGAACTTGCCGCCGTCGATGCGGGCCAGCACATCCTCGTCGCGCAGCGCGCTGCGGAAACGGCGCGAAATCTGGCGCAGCAATTCGTCGCCGGCTTCGTAGCCTAGCGTGTCATAGACGGAAGTGAAGCGGTCGAGGTCGATCACCATCAGGGCGCCGTGCCTGTTGCTGCGGCGCGCGGCCGTCAGTGCCTGGGCGACCAGCTGATTGAGCAGGGTGCGGTTCGGCAGCCCGGTCAAGCTGTCGTAGTTCGCCATGCGCTGGATGCGCGCTTCGGCCTCCTTGAAAATGCTGATGTCGGAAAAGATGGAGAAGGCGTGCGTGATGTTGCCGCCTTCGTCGCGCACCACGCTGATCGATACCGACTGGGGAAATATCTCGCCGTTCTTGCGCTTGCCGAAAATCTCGCCCTGCCATGGACCGGAGCCGAGCATGGCGGCGCGCACCTCGGCGCGGAAGTCGGCATTGTGCCGCCCCGAGCGCAGCAGGTCCGGCGTCTTGCCAATGGCTTCGGCGGCGGAATAGCCGGTGATGCGGGTGAATGCCGTATTGACCGATACGATGCGCTCCATGGCATCGGTGATCAGGATGCCCTGGTCGCTATCCTCGATGATGCGGGCATGCAGGCGCAGCTTGTCTTCCGGAGACAGCCGCTCCTTGATTTCCGACATCTTCGCTACCATGCCCTCGGGATTGCCGGCGTCATCATGGCGCATCGACAGCGCCAGGCTGGCCCAGAAAATCTCGCCCGACTTCTTGCGGCGCCTGACTTCCATCAGCGAAGTGCCATGTTCCAGAAACAGCTCGGCGATTTCATTGTCGTCGTCAGCATACAGGAACAGCACATGCTGGCCGACCGCTTCCTCGCGGGTGTACCCGAACAATTGTTCGGCGCCCGCGTTCCATGTCGTGACGTAGCCGGCCAGGTCCATCTCGATGCAGGGTTCATCATCGGCGGTCTCGCCGGGAACAGGAACCGGAGCAGTAGCAGGTGGCGGCGTTTCCCCAGCCCGGGCCGCCGGCATGCGGAGTCTGTCCTTTTCGGTGCGCAGCAGTGCCTCCAGCTCGGTCAATGCCTGCAGCTGCGCGGCGCCGTCGAGGTCGCGCGCATTGCGGCACAGTGCGATGCAGAGATCCAGCGCGCTGTCAGGCATGGCCGCCTCCGCGGCTTTCCTGGATCACGTCGAGCATCCAGCGGTGCGCCTCGATCAGCAGCCGGTTGTATTCGTCGGCCGGCACATGCAGCTGCGCAAGCAAGGCGGCGGCGGTCGACGTTTCCTTGCGCTCGATGCATTCGACCAGGCGCAGCAGCTGTCCCAGGTCGCCTTCGTATTCCAGCACCGCATTGAGCAGCTCGGCGCTCACTTTCAAGGGCTTGAGCACCTCGGCCAGCGGCATGCCGAACAGGATGCCAAGCAGCGAAAACATTCCGGTCATGAATGCCAGCTCCTGCGCCGACTTGTCCATGCCGGCCGCCTTGGCGGTCAATTCCATGGCGCGCGCGCGCACTGCCACGCGCGCCAGCAGCATCGCCGACCGCTCGTCGTTCGAGCGCGAGGAAAACAGCATCAGGTTGAGCCAGCGGCGCAGCTGCGCGCGGCCGAGGATCAGAATCGCCTGCGCGAAGCTGGTGATCTGCCGGCTCATGCCCATGCCGAGCGAATTCACCAGGCGCAGCAGGTGGTAGGAGAGCGCGGGATCGCGCCGCAGCACCGCTTCGATTTCATGGGTATCGGCATCGGCCGTCACCAGCTGCACCAGTTGCAGCGCAAGCGCGCGTGACGCGGCCTGTGCGCCTGTGGGTTTGGCCGGCGGCGCGAGATACCAGTTGCCTGAAAGGTAGCGGGCCTGGGGATGGGGCGTCAATGGAGCAAGCTGATCGCTATGGTGGACAGCGCCCTGATCGAGCGGTGCAAGGCCGGCGGCGAGCAGGTCATCCTGCAGCGTCGTGCCTGGAATGAAGAAACAGGAAATCCTCGCTGCCACTTCGGACAAATCCTCGTGCGCCGGCAATCTTTCCGGCTGCGCGCCGCCGTCCGCGCCGGCATGCACGATCAGGCCGGCAAGATTGCGGCGCCGATCTGCCAGGAGTTCTATCGTGAAAAGGGGCGCATGCGTGGTGGTCATTCGTATCGAAATCGCAAAGTCTTGCAGTCGTTGAACGGCAATAGTACCCCGTTTCGACCATAAAGTTGTTATTGAGAAATATATTATTCACCATAGCCATCCGGCGGCGCCGATACCTGACCAAGCGCGGCTCGCGGACGCATGAATGTATTGTTTACGGCCAATCGCGCGCGAATTGAAGAGCGGCGGGCAATATTTTGCGGGATGGAGGGTGTGGAACGGAGAATCAGGAAAGGAGAGCCGCCGCCGTCAAAAAGCATTCACGGCAGCGACAAGGCGGAATACAAACTGTTCAGCGGGCAGGCGCTCCGCCCAGTCCGCTTGGACCAGGCGCGGCCGGATTGCCGGCGCCCACACCCATGCCCGCGCCGGGCACGGAGAGCGGATTGCCTTGCACGTCATTGGAGCCCTGGATTGCGGCCGGCGGCTGGCTCAGTTGCGCGCCGTCGCGCGAGATCATGCAGCCACCGAGAGCGACGGCAAGCAGCAGGGGCAGGTATCGATATCGGATGTTCATTGGCACCTCAGAAGCCAAGACCGATGCCGACTCCACCTCCGCGCCGTCCGCCCCAGCTGCCGGCACCGATGCCGATGTGCACTCCGGAGCCGGGATAAGTTGGGTCGTTGTACACGCTATTGGCGCCTTGCGGCGGCGCATCGTTGTTGGGAGCCGATGCGCAACCGGCCAGCGCAACGGCCAGTGCGGCTCCGATAAACAGGGATTTCATGACATCTCCGTAGGGACAGGTATTGAAGGCTTAGAGATGTTGAACTGGACACAGTTCGTGCGTTTCAGCGGTCGTCATGACGGCGATTAAGCCCCAGCCCAAGGTTTTCTCGCCAGGAAGAGTATTTCGATTTGCCAGTTTGACGTGAAGTTTGTATAATCATGGGCTTGCTTGATATCACTTCTCGCAAGCAGTTCATTGGTGGCCGTAGCTCAGTTGGTAGAGTCCAGGATTGTGATTCCTGTTGTCGCGGGTTCGAGTCCCGTCGGCCACCCCAAAGAATTCAAAGACTTAGCCCAGTTCTCGGACTGGGCTTTTACTTTTCCGGTGAACGAGTCGCTGCTTGCTCGCCAATCACAAACATCATCATGCTCATGAAGAGGCGGATTAAAGCACCATCGAGAGCAAGTTCAGGTCGAATCCTTCACTGAAAATTCCAGCATGAGCCGACCCGAAGGCATCGAGCGAGGTCTCGGCTGGACCGAGATCCTTCGCCATAAGATGAGGGGGCCGGACAGAAAAGCCGCGCAGCTATTATTACTTTGCGAACGTGAAGGTATCCTCGCCATCGACAAGAGTCAGTGTGCGTCCATCCGCCGAGAAACTGGCAATCATGGTGGTTGTTTCGAAACCATCGGACACGTTCAGTTTTTCAGCAGAGCCAGACATTTCCACGAAGCTTGCGTTGAAGGGCAAGCTGAGCTGTGCCGACGGGCCGCCGCAGTTTGCCTGATTGTAGGCGTCGGCGACCATGCGGCCGGTTGCTGACTTCTGATCGGCTGTCAGTACCAAGGACATCCGTACTGTCTGCTGGCCTTCGGTCATGCAGGTCGAAGACCATGTGCCGGCGTATTTGGTCATGTCTCCATGCGTGATCACGGCCGGTGCAGACTGGGGTGGTGCGGGCTGCGAAGCGGCGGTGGCGGTCGTGCCGCCGTCGCTGCCTCCGCCGCATGCAGACAGCGTTGCAAGCAAAGCGATAAGAAGGAATTTGTTTTTCATTACGTCTGTATGAATGATTAAGCCAAGTCTCTGATTCAGAGTGGCCGCATCTTAACTTGACCTTATCGCCAGCTTAGGAATAAATAAAAAACTGATACTTAAAATTATGTTGACTTGTTGTAGCCGCGCCTAAAGATGCTGAATTGAAAATGCATTTCGACATGCAATGCATATCACTCCAGAACAAAGCAACGGATGCTCAAGTTGAAGGGGCAAATAGCGCAGTGTGAAGCCGGGCAGGAGGAATCAAACTGTAGCCTTGACAGGCAGGCGAACGGAATGCGATGCAGTGGGAGAAGGCACATCAAAGACGCCGCGTCACATCCATCGAAGCCGGCCGCCATTCCTCGATCTCGTCTGCGGCGCAGATGGTCGGCGTGCCGCGATGGAGAATGAAGAAGCACCAGCCTGAAACGCTCCATCGCGCTTCCTGCTCGCCGTCTTTGGTGGTGACAATGCAAAGCTCTCCATCTTTCAGGCGGGAGAGTGCCGAATCTGTTCTCATAGGTATCCAAGCGAATTGCAGCCATGCCGGTATGCATGGCATCGGCCCTGCCATGGCTCAGCCACGCATCCTTCTAGGGGTTGAAGTCAGTAAAAGGAACGCCTTATCTAAGCTATTCTCGTACTGTACAAAATTACAGTATAAATGGGCAAGAGCTGTTTTGTAACGATAGGCGCCTCAATTTCGCACACGGTGCATATACTCTTGCAAATCAATGGCTTGGAAGGAAACGCAGGGCTTGTCCACAGGCTTGCTAACAGAAAATGTGGGTAAGTATTGCAGGCGTGCGCTGTGCCGGGAGCGGACTTCGAAAAGAAAGTATCTTTGAAGACATATTGCTGTATGTCATGGCGGCGTCATCGGCATGCACTATGATTGCCATATCTGCCGTGCCTGCAAGAACTTGCGACGGCAGCCAGGTATGCCGTCAGAGCCGATCAAGAACGGGGCGGCATACCAACCACCCCCCCCATCAAAATACTTTCCTTTTTTATCAAAGCCCGAAGTCTGCCGTGCGCAGATCAGGAAGATGCCGCAATCTGCATGACCGGCGGACGTATGCCGAGCAGCTTGTCGAATGCGCTTTCCAGGCTGGACTTGCTGCCAGTGGTGAATCCGCTCAGCGTGCCGGGGCCGTCCTGGCGTAGCAAGGCGCGTTCGCTGAGCAGGCGCACCAGCTGTCTGGCTACCGGCTCGCCGGTATCGACCACGGCAATAGGCCGCGTCGTGACATGCGCAAGAATCTCTTCTATCAGCGGCAGCACGAACGGGTAATGGGTGCAGCCCAATACCAGCGTGTCGGCGCCCTGTTCAATCAGGGGTTCGACATAGCCGCGTACCAGGGTGGCGGTGGCCGCCGAATGCAGTTCGCCTTTTTCCACCTGGTCCGCCAGGCCGATGCAAGGCTGGGGCAGGAAGACGACGTTGGTGACTGCGGAGATCTGTTCGCGCAGTTGATGAAACTTGTCGCTGGACAGGGTGCCCTTGGTGGCCATGACACCGACGGTGCCGGTTTTGGTCAGTGCAGCGGCCGGCTTGAGGCCCGGTTCGACGCCGACGACGGGCAGGGTGGGGTAGCGCTCGCGGATCGCCTTGATTGCCGCCGCGGTGGCGGTATTGCAGGCGACGACAAGCGCCTTGGCATTGTATTGCAGCAGGAATTCCGCGATGGCCAAAGAGCGTGCGACGATCTCTGATTCCGGCCGCCCGCCATAGGGCGCGAAGCCGGAATCGGCGAAGTAGAGCAACTGCTCGTTCGGCAGGCAGGCATGGATATACTTCAGCACCGACAGGCCGCCGATGCCCGAATCAAAGACGCCGATGGGAGCATCCGCCCCCATCGATATCGTCGCTTGCGTAGTGACGGTCACGTTTGCCGCACCGGTCCGATTAAGCCACGGTCACGGGAATCTTCGACAGCGAGCCGGTCGCGATGCGCTCCTGCCATTCCTTCGGGCCGGTGTTGTGCACCGAAACGCCATTGGAATCGACAGCGACCGTTACCGGCATGTCCTTGACTTCGAACTCGTAGATCGCTTCCATGCCGAGGTCTTCGAAGCCCACCACCTTGGCGCCCTTGATCGCCTTCGACACCAGGTAGGCGGAACCGCCCACAGCCATCAGGTAGGCCGACTGGTGCTTCTTGATCGACTCGATCGCGACCGGGCCGCGCTCGGCCTTGCCGATCATCGAGATCAGGCCGGTCTGCTCCAGCATCATGTCGGTGAACTTGTCCATGCGGGTGGCGGTGGTCGGGCCCGCCGGGCCGACGACTTCATCGCGCACCGGGTCGACCGGACCGACGTAGTAGATCACGCGGTTGGTGAAATCCACCGGCAGTTTCTCGCCCTTGGCCAGCATGTCCTGGATGCGCTTGTGCGCGGCATCGCGGCCGGTCAGCATCTTGCCGTTCAGCAGCAGCGTCTGGCCCGGCTTCCAGGAGGCGACTTCTTCCTTGGTCAGGGTGTCGAGATTGACCACCTTCGACTTCTCGGTGTCGGGTGTCCACTGCACGTTCGGCCATTCGGACAATGACGGCGGTTCGATGTAGGCCGGGCCGGAACCGTCGAGCACGAAATGCGCATGGCGGGTCGCCGCGCAGTTCGGGATCATGGCCACCGGCTTGGACGCCGCGTGGGTCGGGTGCATCATGATCTTCACGTCCAGCACCGTTGTCAGGCCGCCCAGGCCCTGCGCGCCGATACCCAGCGCATTGATCTTGTCGCACAGTTCGATGCGCAGTTCCTCGGTCTTGTTCTGCGGACCGCGCTTCTTCAGCTCATACATGTCGATGTCTTCCATCAGCACCTGCTTGGCCATCAGCATCGCGCGTTCGGCGGTGCCGCCGATGCCGATGCCGAGCATGCCCGGCGGACACCAGCCCGCGCCCATGGTCGGCACGGTCTTCAGCACCCAGTCGACGATGGAGTCGGACGGATTGAGCATGACGAACTTGGACTTGTTTTCCGAGCCGCCGCCCTTGGCCGCGACCTGCACATCGACGGTGTTGCCCGGCACCAGTTCCATGTGGACCACGGCCGGCGTATTGTCCTTGGTGTTCTTGCGGTCGAACTGCGGATCGGCCACCACCGATGCGCGCAGCACGTTGTCGGGATGGTTGTAGCCGCGGCGCACGCCTTCGTTGACGGCGTCGGTGATCGAGCCCTTGAAGCCTTCAAAGCGCACTTCCATGCCGATTTTCAGGAAGACGTTGACGATGCCGGTGTCCTGGCACAGCGGACGGCGGCCTTCCGCGCACATGCGCGAATTGGTCAGGATCTGGGCGATGGCATCCTTCGCGGCCGGGCTCTGCTCGCTTTCATAAGCGCGCGCCAGGTGCTGGATGTAATCGACCGGATGATAGTAGCTGATGTACTGCAGCGCGGCGGCAACCGATTCGATCAGGTCTTCTTGCTTGATGATTGTCATGATGGTATGTGAGCGAGAGTGAGCTTGGTTCAGTGGGATTGCTTGAAATGGTTGGCCGTAGTGCCGGCCATGATCTTGTCGCAGTAGGCGATCGCCATCGCCGACAGCAGGAAGGCGAGATGGATCCCGGTCTGCGCCATCAGGGTCTTGGCATCGTAGGCGCCGGCGTTGATGAAGGTCTTGAGCAGGTGGATCGACGAAATGCCGATGATCGCGGTCGCCAGCTTCACCTTCAGCACCGAGGCATTCACATGCGACAGCCATTCCGGCTGGTCGGGGTGGCTTTGCAGGTTCATGCGCGAGACGAAGGTCTCGTAGCCGCCGACGATGACCATGATGAGCAAATTGGAAATCATGACCACGTCGATGAGGCCGAGCACCACCAGCATGATCGTGGTTTCATTGAGCCTGGTGGGCTGCTCCGCTCCCTTGATGGCGACCGCCTGCAGGATATGATCGAGCGCCGCCTGGTTTCCGAGCGCAGCACCGATCAGGTCGACCAGCTCGACCCAGAAATGATAGACATACACGCCTTGCGCCAGGATCAGGCCGAGGTACAGCGGCAGCTGCAGCCACCGGCTCATGAAGATGAGGTTCGGCAGCGGACGGATCGGTCGAGTGGCTTTGGAAGTATCGTGATCGAGTGGATTCATGTAGAGGGAGACGAGGCCAAAAAAACCGCATCATTTTACACTCGCCAGCAAATCCTGATTGGCGTTTCGGCGTACGGTTGCGCCGCGGCGCGCCATGATATGCGCTACGCGCGCCCGAACCTGCCGGCCGGTTCGGCAAGGCTGAGAATTCTCAAGGGACAAGCATGGGGAAGCGCTATAAACCGTAATAAAAACGGCAACTTTCGGCCGGGACGCCGGACATCCCGGCCGCATTCGGGGCGGCTTCGCAGCTTTCATGTAAGGCTTTAGTAAGAGAATAAGCTTACCTTCATGGCAAACAAACATCCCCGCAGGAGAGAGACATGGCAGACATAGAAACGCTCAAGCAGGAAAACCGCATATTCAATCCGCCGGCCGAATTCGTTGGCAATGCCACCATTTCCGGCATGGAGGCGTACCAGGCCATGTGCGCGAAGGCGGAGCAGGATTACGAAGGTTTCTGGGCGACATTGGCCAATGAAAACATCCAGTGGAAAAAGCCGTTTACCAAGACGCTGAACGAATCGAATGCGCCTTTCTACAAGTGGTTCGAGGACGGCCAGCTCAATGTTTCCTACAACTGCCTCGACCGCAATCTGCAGAACGGGAATGCCGGCAAGACCGCTGTCATTTTCGAATCAGATGACGGCAAGAGCACCAGGGTTACCTACCAGGAATTGCATGACAAGGTTTGTCAGTTTGCCAATGGCTTGAAATCGCTCGGCATCAAGCGCGGCGACCGCGTCGTCATTTATATGCCAATGTCGGTCGAAGGCATCGCTGCCATGCAGGCCTGCGCCCGCATCGGCGCGACCCACTCGGTGGTGTTCGGCGGCTTCTCGGCCAAGTCGCTGCAGGAACGCATCATCGACGCCGGCGCGGTCGCCGTCATCACTGCCGATGAGCAGGTGCGCGGCGGCAAGCAGCTGCCCCTGAAAGCCATCGTCGACGAAGCCATCGCCATGGGCGGCTGCGAGCACCTGAAGAATGTCGTGATCTACCAGCGCACCGGCGCCAATATCAACTTCGTCGAGGGGCGCGACCGCTGGATGAAGGATGTCGTCGCCAATCAGGCCAGCACCTGCGAGCCGGAATGGGTCGATGCCGAGCACCCGCTGTTCATCCTGTACACCTCCGGTTCCACCGGCAAGCCCAAGGGCGTGCAGCATGCTTCCGGCGGCTACCTGCTGTGGGCCATGCTCACCATGAAGTGGACCTTCGACATCAAGCCCGAGGATGTCTTCTGGTGCACCGCCGACATTGGCTGGGTTACCGGCCATACCTACATTGCCTACGGCCCGCTGGCTGTCGGCGCCACGCAGATCGTGTTCGAGGGCGTGCCCACCTATCCCAATGCCGGCCGTTTCTGGGACATGATCGCGCGCCACAAGGCCACCATTTTCTATACTGCGCCCACCGCCATCCGTTCGCTGATCAAGGCTGCCGATGCCGACGCCGCGGTACATCCGAAACAGTACGACCTGTCGTCGCTGCGCCTGCTCGGCTCGGTCGGCGAGCCGATCAACCCGGAAGCCTGGATGTGGTACTACCGCAATATCGGCAACGAGAAGTGCCCGGTCGTCGATACCTTCTGGCAGACCGAGACCGGCGGCCACATGATCACGCCGCTGCCTGGCGCAACGCCCATGGTGCCGGGTTCCTGCACGCTGCCGTTGCCGGGCATCATGACGGCCGTGGTGGACGAGACCGGCAACGACCTGCCGAACGGGCAGGGCGGCATCCTGGTGGTCAAGCGTCCGTGGCCGTCGATGATCCGCACCATCTGGAATGATCCGGAGCGGTTCAAGAAAAGCTACTTCCCGGAAGAACTGGGCGGCAAGATCTACCTGGCGGGCGACGGTGCGGTGCGCAACGAAACCACCGGCTACTTCACCATCACCGGCCGCATCGACGACGTGCTCAATGTATCGGGCCACCGCATGGGCACGATGGAAATCGAATCGGCGCTGGTAGCCAATCCGCTGGTCGCCGAAGCTGCGGTGGTGGGTAAGCCGGACGAGACCACCGGCGAATCGATCTGCGCATTCGTAGTGCTGAAGCGCTCGCGCCCGACCGGCGACGAAGCCAAGCAGATCGCCAAGGAGTTGCGCGACTGGGTCGGCAAGGAGATCGGACCGATTGCCAAGCCCAAGGAAATCCGTTTCGGCGACAACCTGCCGAAAACGCGCTCGGGCAAGATCATGCGGCGCCTGCTGCGCGTGCTGGCCAAGGGCGAGCAGATCACCCAGGACGTCTCCACGCTGGAGAATCCGGCCATCCTCGATCAATTAAAACAAGCGCAGTAAAAAGGGAAAATAAAACCGTTGTACCCAACATATCCCTGGAGACTCGCCGGCGGGGCCACAAGCTTCGCCGGCATTTTTATTTGTGCAAGCCGCAGGTGTTTGTTGCCCTAGAAAAAATTACGGCAAATTTCCAAACCTTTGCTATAATCTGCGGCTTCGCAAAGGCGAAAACCGAATCCAGGAGAGGTGGATGAGTGGTTTAAGTCGCACGCCTGGAAAGCGTGTATAGGTTAATAGCCTATCGGGGGTTCGAATCCCCCCCTCTCCGCCAAGAACGAAAAAAGCCCTTGATCCCAAGGGCTTTTTTATTGCCTTATTCATACTGCCAGTTCTTCACTGAGCACCCGGATACGGTCAGCCTCTGATCATCTTCCAGGGACACGTCCCAAAAGCTCACGTACATCATCGGAATTGACGGCAGCAGCCATAGACGTGAGCAATGGAGAGTCTTTAGGAAACGTAGAGTAATCCTTCAAATATCGCTCCACCGCGTCCGGACTTATTTCATGTATCAATTGGTAAACCAGTCCGGTAGGGATTTGTCCAGCGAAATGCTTTCGGAGCAGATCCACGCAAGCATCGCGCATGTCTTTCAGGCGACCTGGCTCGAATTCTTTCGTCACACGCTGTTCAAAACGGCCGAATGCATCATTAACATCCAATGCTTCCTGCTTTTCCACCGTCTTCGTACGCTCGGCCAAGCGCTGCGCTTTCAGTTCGGCACGATGCGCTCCAATCGAAAGGCGCTCCTTGAAAGTGCGTTTCGTACTGTTCTTTGCATTTATCCCGTACGTGGGAGTGTTGTGCGTTTTTGCCTTGCGAAGATCGTAATACGCGGTGAGCCTTAACTCATTGATGCTTCGGCCCACTTTCTGATCAATTTCCATCAGCCGGTTTTTGAGAACTGCAATATCGGCGTGCAAGCTGCGGCCCTTTGTTGCTGTAAGGTAGGCATCCCAGTTAACCAGTGTTTCACTGTTGAGATTGTTCTTTTTGTCGTCGCGGAATTTTTCAATCTTGTCGTTGAGTTCGCTTGGAGATGGCTCATCGATTTTCCGGAATGCTGTATTGCTTCCAATTATTGGTGTGCTTATTTTGCTGATGGAAACATTTTTTTTGGCTATTCGTTGGGATGCTGGAGCTGCAGGATGGTTGTGATTGAAGCGCAGAGTAAAGTTTTTCAGGTTCCTGACGCCGCTTTCAATCTTGGCCGGCAGGGTTCTGGAAGATTTTTCTGAAACGTCTGCAGTTGTAGTAGGGCTTGTGGATTTAACGAAGCTAGCTTGCTTCTCGGGCAGCTGCAGCGGCGCGGGCTGATTTCGAGTTGGGAACTTAGTGAACATCGTGTTCTCATGTGTTCGTTAATATTGGATAAGAGTGATCTCAGTGATGATGCTCTTTGATATTGAGCTTGAGTGGTTTGGAAACACGTTTTAGTTCGCCATGCTTAGCAATTTATTTACGACAAGGCGTGATTTTTCTGCCTTGTCCAGCGTTGGCAAGACTGCATCGATCGATGTCAGCAAGTGCCGCATCTGCCTTTGTTCGTAACTTCGTATGGCTCACGGGCGGCGGGAAACTGAGCCTGTCATACATTCTATGCAAGCGATTGAAAGTATTTCATTTTCGAGCAATGTAACTTCAATGATGTGCCGGCGGATTGGATGGGAAAGCGTGGTAACGATAAGTGACCGCTATATTGCCTCTACGGTATTGAGCACGATGTAGCGGCACGAGACCTTTTCGTTCTCGCCGGAAAATGGCACACGTCTTGCTGGTTTCACCGGAATCAATTCCAAAGATGGAGCTTCATCATGAAAACACTGACCTCATCCATGTTGCTTGGCGCCTTGCTCGCCATGGCCGGCGCGGTCCACGCCGATGCCACCCAGAACACGCGCAATCCCCAATCCGGTCATCCCAATGCCGGAGAAGTGACACCGGGGCTGGGTAGTCCCGCCGCAGGCGTCGCGGGTTCCACCGGAGGAGCGCGTACGCCCGGCACTTCGGCGTCCGGCGCCGCGGTCAAATGTCCGGAGTCGACCATGCGCCCGGGCAGCAACGGCAATGCCGATACCGGCACCGCCCGGCAGCTTGGTCCCTCGCTCGCCAAGAACAGCGCGCCCAGTGTCAGCACTTCCTGCGTTGATGAGTCCACTTCGTCGGCTGCATCGACCGCGACTTCAAGCTCTGGCGGCAGTGCGGGCGGCCAGGCCGCGTCGGGCGCCGGTAACTCCGACAGCGCGAAAGGCGGCAGCCAGAACGCCAAACAAAACACCCAGAAAAACACCCAGCAGAATGCCAAGCAGTAGTTGGCCGCGAAACGCACAGCGCATCATTGCGCTGATCTGATGTGACTTCGCTTGATCGCCATCGCCATTGCCATTGCTTTTCCGAAGCGATGGCGATGTCCTCTTTAGTGATGGCGGGCCGGCGCTGCCAACTACATTTTTTATGTTATGTCGGCCAGCGTACCAAGCATGAAACTCGTTCTTTGACGGCCATCATGGCGCAAGTACTTCGGCGCAGTATCATTGAATCATCTGCTGTACATGCAACCGATATGCATGATGGTAGTCGAACATGCCCTTCCTCGATCGAGCGAAAGGCATGTTCTCCCTCCACCCCGCCTTCTCCGTATCTCGTTCCGGTTTTAGTCCCCTTGCTTATCACTTAGGTGATGTCGAATGCGATGACTGCATGCTGATACTTATCCCTGGACTTCATCGGTATGGAATTCCGCATCTTCCTGCGGCTCCGCGTCGTCGATGCGTTCGTACTCCGCGATGACCTGTGCGCCGAACAGCAGCAGCGTCGCGGCAATCTCCAGGCTCAGCAGGACGATGATGGCCGTGGTCATCGATCCATAGACGATGTTCACCTGCGATAGCGTGGCGAAGTACCACACCAGGATATGGCGTGTCAGTTCCCACAGTAGCGCAGCGGTGACTCCGCCAAGGAGCGCATGCCGCCATGACAGGCGGCCGACCGGCATGACCATGTAGACCGAGGTCAGCAGCAGGACTTCGCCTGCGAAACCGAGCAGGTAGAGCAGCACGCCGGAGAGGCCGCTCAGGGACCACGAATATCCGAACAGGTCGACGTGTTCCTGCCCGATGGTTTGCAGGCCTCCGGCCACCAGTGTCACGAGCAGCAGGCCAATCCCCAGGAAGAGGATGTAGCAGTAGGGCAGCACCGCGGAAACGAGGAAGTGGCGCCGGCGAATCGCAACGCGGTGGAAGAAGATGACCGACATCGCATTCTCCAGCACGGTGAATGCCAGCGAGCTGAAGAAGATCAGCGTTGCGCCCAGCAGCCAGCTGATGACATCGCGATGCCCGAGAAAATTGGCAAGCTCGTTGATGACCGCCTTCGACTGTCCCGGAATCAGCCATTCCAGGTAACGGCCTATCGTTTGCAGCAGCTCTCCCTGGTCGATGAAGTGGGAGAGGGCAATCACCGTGATGATCAGCAGCGGCACGATGGACAGCAGCGCGTAGTAGGCCACTGCGCCGGCCAGCAGCAGTCCCTGGTTGGCGCGGAAGCCCTTGAGCGTTCTGAGTGCGAAGGTGCCCGGTCGCTCGATCATGAACAGGACTTTGCGGTCGGTGATCTGCATGTCATGCTTGCCGTGTTAGGTGGCGACTATGCTACGCCAGAGCCGGTCCGTACGGGCTGGCATGGCAGTAGCGCTTGTGGTGGCGCAAGCGCCTGAAGCTGCGGTATGCAGAAGGCTGCGGCGGCAAACTGTTGTTGCGGTGAACGAAAAGCATCGGAAGTTTGCTCAACTTCAATAATGCGGGTGGACTGTCACATCCGGGTCATCAAGAGCTTTTTATAATAGGCGTATCGAGTGTGCTCATTGGAGAGACAGCATGGGTAAGTCGCTGCATAACCGAATCCGTCTGAAGTCCCGCGCTTCCTATCTGAATCTGGCGAACGTGCGGCGCACCGCGTTCGGCGTATCCGCATCCATTGCGCTACTGGTGCTCGCGGTGAAAAAACTTCGCTGAGATGCGCGGCGGGTAAGAAGAGACGTAGCTGGAACGACCGCATTGCGAACGCTTGTGGAATGCCGTGCATCGGCGGGAATTGCTGCCAGAACAAATTTTTGACATTCCGCTTGGGCTGTCTATATAATGCGGCCTCTGTTCCCTGATAGCTCAGTCGGTAGAGCGACGGACTGTTAATCCGCAGGTCCCTGGTTCGAGTCCAGGTCGGGGAGCCAGAGTCTTCCTCCCGTCAGCTTTAAACTGTTCGTCCTGAACAGGAGGCATCCCGGGGTAATATCAGTTCTCCCGTTTTTCCCTGCACGATCTCGTTCAAGTGGCTTCCCGGCCTTCTCTCATCCTGACTCATCCTGACGTCCGCGATTTCCGCCGCGCTTTTCTTATGCCGAATGCGACGGCGTCGATTCGTCCGAAGAGTGACCGGCCTGCGATCCGCCGGCCCGCAATTTCAGTTTGCTGCCTGCGAGCCGCTCGAGCCTCGGGAAGCAGGACATGATTGTAGCCGTCGCGTAGATGTACATGATCACGCACATCACCTTGAAAAGTAGTACCGTCGAACCCTCGTTCATAATTCATTCCTCGAATTCTTGAATGCATTGCGCATGCCAGTCTCCAGTTTGGCGACAGCACGCAAGCGCATCTTGAGCAAACTTAAGGCAATGTATCCGGTTAGCGCAGTGTCGCGTTCGATGGCAATGCGCTGTTACGGCGATGCGGCCTTTTGGCGCTGGGACGGAGCCTGACGTGCCTTGGGTGCGCAGAGAATGCGCACTGCCTGATCCTCGATCGAATCAGGTACGGGATCGCTCATATCAGGAGCCTTGAACTTCGTACCGCCAACAACCGCGCCTCTGGCAAATCTCTCGCCATAATAGGCCACGTCGGTGATTCCCAGCCGGCTGGCCTTGCAGTCCACAAGCACCCGCTCACGGATGGACAGGTAAGGCTTTTCCTTTTCAAAATATTCCGCAGACGCCAGTTCCCTATGCATCCATGCCGCGATGCGGCCGTCGCCTTCGCGGCGCCGGTCGTTGTGCATGAACACAGCCGCATCGTGGGATTTGCCCACGCCGCGCCAGCTCGCGGGCATTTCACGCTGGCCCTGGGTATACAGGTCATCGATGCTGCCCGCTCCATGTTGAGATGCGGCCGGGGATGATTGCGACAGCAGGATGGCGGCAAGTCCGGCGAGGATGCGAAATCTGGAAGGTGTCATCCTGATGCGCATGAAAAGAGGGAGGTTGATCATCTTGTCGTCGTTGTAGCCGGAAACTAGGTTTGGAACATTCGCAACCGTAGTGTAGTATTGAACATCCCCAATCCCACACAAGGGAATCTCAAGCCGGCCAAAAGCCGGCTTTTATTTTGTGCGCTTGTGTAATTTTGCCGTTCTTGTCGTCGCGCTACATTGTAAATTGGTCGGAACTTCCATGGAAAATTCCATACGAAGCACAATACCGTCGAATCCGACCATGATTGAGGTTTGCAATGCCCGCCGCCGAACATACTGCCCGACAACTTGAGATACTGGTGGAAGCCGCTTGCCACTATGGCTTGGTACTCGAGCTGTTATCTGCGATTCACGAGATGCAAAACGGGCGCGAGCTCGATGCAGCGGATGCCCGGCTCGTCAATAGCGCTTCGATTGCAGCTCTGCTGGCTCGCGTGGAACGCTCGAAGCGAGGCATCGATTCGGAATAGGCTCGGCAGCGAGGGCTACCTGGCTGGCTTCCGGGGAATGGTTGGTTTTGTCCGTGGACAGGATCCGATGCAGCAGGGGGGAAAATGGATAGGAAAGACGCATTGCCCCGCATTGGGTGAGCGGCAACAGGGCAGCGAGATGAAGTCTTGCTGGCTTTTCAGGTCTTCCTGAACAACTTGCGTGAAAGCTCGTCGAAGGCAAGCCATGCTTTTTGCAGCGTTTTCAGCAGGGGACTGGAATGCCGGTGCCTTTCCAGGAACGCTTCGAGCGATGATGAGCGATGCCGCCGATGGCGCGAACGCCTGCGCGAGCCATGACGAAGCGCGACATCCACGCTATCAATGCGGCTTCCTCCGTAAAGCTCCTGCGCCTCCATCCGGGCGATCCATTCATCATGTTCCCTCCGCTTGGCGGGATCCGACAATACGGCGTAAGCGGAATTGATGATCTGGATGACACGGATCGCATCCGGATTCTCGCTGTTTCGGTCAGGATGGTATTTCTGAGAAAGCGTCTTATACGCCGCACGTATCACCTCGGGAGGCGCATTGCGAGCGACTTTCAAATTGTCATAATGCGTATGGATCTGTGCCATCCTGGGCAATCCGAAAAAGAGTTATACAAGTTACAGGAGGACGAATGGCAATGGCGGTGGCTTTGCCGGACATTTCCACCATGTTATTGCACTGCAAAGTCACTTCATTGCATTTTATCAAGTGGCTTCACTGCACTTCAGAGTGCCTGATCGTTAATAGTCTTCCCTTCGAGAAAAATCAAGCAATATCACAGCGTTTCCCGCTGCAGCAACGCCGTGCCAAAGCGGCGCGCAAGCTCTATGGCTTCCTCATAGCTCGGTGCAGGCGTGTCCGACGCACGGCGTTTTTCTACGACGCAACGAAAGTCTCCTGCAGCGTCGTCAAACTTGAGAATGGTCACGAACGGATCCCATTCGCGCCCTCCGGGCATTTCCTGCCCCAGCAGGTGCAACTGATACTTGCCTATTGTTTCTATCTGCATTGCTGCTCCGGTAAATGTATGCCGACTTTCATCCTAGCAGGGGATGAACAGAGATTTTTGACGGCGGTCATGCAGTACGGTGCGGCGAAATCGCGGCAAAGGCCGCACATCCCCCATCTTTAAGCGCAAAAACAATGCCTGGAACAAGTTGGGCGCGCGCACGCTTGATGCTCCAAGCTTGCTTCGATTTGGCACGCTGCGACTACGAACGGCGCCGAAACCGTGAGCCGGCTGTTTCTATAGGATGGAAGGAACCTGTCACCAAGGCTGGCCATTGCTCCAGACATGTCGGGCCGCTGCAAACCATTGTGTTGGATAGCAGCATGCAATCCGCAGGTTGATGTTGTAAATGAGTAATAACTTGCTTATTCGGCGGAGTTCCACCATGCGCCCAGCAAGCCGGTCATGTATGTACCAACACCTATCGCAACGGAGACACCGGCAATTACTAGAGAGTCGGCAAGCACGGCGACAAACCCGGCGCAGCTCAAGCCGATGCCGGCCAGCTGCATGAGCTTGTACTCCTTCAGCGGAGCAGGATCTGTCTCTTTATCGGTTGGCAGGGCCGGCTGGCCCCGCGCCATGACCGGATAGCCGCACTCGTGACATGCTTCCGCATGCACGGATAGAGCGGCACGGCATTCGCTGCATATGATCCGCGACATTTTCAACCCTGTTGGTCTGGTCCGTATCGGGCTCGATACGATGAAGGTCGCGTCATTAGACACGCGGCTGCGAACGAGGCCTAGCCATATATATGGGAGATGGCACGGTAAAACGCCAGGAGCTTGAGGTAACACCAACCCGGAGCCGTTCCGGATAGGGGCTCGTTGTTTTCGTCCGGCCGCGTTGCGCTCGTTGTTTATACTCCCGCAATTGCCCCTCCCGCGTCGTGCTTCGAGACTGGTAATAGCCGTATCGACACTGCGTCATTTTGAAGCGGCACGGCTTTTGCAAAAGGAAGCGGCATGGACCGGCATGTTGCTGGAAACCGGACA
This sequence comes from Noviherbaspirillum album, assembly GCF_035916955.1. Lineage (NCBI taxonomy): Bacteria > Pseudomonadati > Pseudomonadota > Betaproteobacteria > Burkholderiales > Oxalobacteraceae > Noviherbaspirillum > Noviherbaspirillum album. The sequence goes on from NZ_JAWIIV010000007.1 coordinate 117,677, forward strand.
GGGGCGTGAAGCATGATTCATCATGGAGTCACAATCCCGGTGCAGACTATCCCTCCCGGTCCGGATGACATGATCTGATCCGACACGCCAGCACGCATTGCGCTTACGCCAGTCAAACAGGAGGCTCGCGATGAAGGTTACGACTGAAATGATTGACGCCGCGATGAAAAAGGCAACCGAAGCAGGCTTGCTGCCGCGGCATGCGCGGCGGGAAGAGGTGTGCATCAACCGCGAGCTGATCCGCATGGTGCTGACGGCGGCATTGGAGGGCGAACGCAAGCAGCTGAAGGCGGAGTCGCCGGACGCCGCGCTCGGCGGAGGTGCAGAAGCGGTGAATACGAACAGCTCCCGCTTCTCCGGCATGCCCAAGTTTGTGGCGGGCATGCACTGATCCGGCAATAGCCGACTGCAACATCGTGTCCAAAGTCGGGGCGCTGGCGAAGCTGGACTTTCCCACATCCGCTGTGGTCAATCCTGTGGATAACCACCGGTCAAGACGATTATCCCTTTGATTTGATTGTGTAAATTTACTCTGGTAAAAAATAAGGCAGGCTGGAGGCACATGCATTGCCTCCAGCCTGCCGTATACCCAATCCCAAGTCATGACATGTCATGTCATGTCATGGCTTGGGATTGCTTGTCGCGTTCAAAGCATTCAAACCCTGGCGCCGCGCGACTTTGCGGTTTCGGGACCACTGCATCTGGCGGTTTCGCCATGCAGGTCCCGGCTTGCCAAGCTCTTCCTAGAGATACTTGGCGAAGTAGATTGCTGGAAAAGTCACCGCCGTCCAGTAGTCGACGGTAGTCTTGACCAGATATTCGTTGAAGGACAGGGCGGTTTGATAATTGTCGAAGTAATTTGTCATACGGTGTCTCCTCCCAGGTTGGATATGCACTGTAGCAACACAAGTGCCGGTCGCGTTTGCGCTACCTCAAGCCTGCGGCGTGCTGGAAGGGCGAGTCGGATCGGAGCTTGTAGTCATGTCCATGGCAGCTTCCGCCCGCAATTTCGGGAGATGCTCCGGGTGCTGGCTTTGTACATAGTCGACCATGCCTTCGCGCAGGCGGCAGCGAAGGTCCCATGCCCTGCCGGCGTCGCCCGCGCTGACGAGTATCCGTATCTGCAGCGCGCGTTCCCCTGCTTCGACGACGTGGGTCTGGCATAGACGCCCATCCCATTCCGGCGCTGCCTCGCACAACCGCTGGGCCTCGCGGCGCAGCAGGTCAACCGGTATCCTGTAGTCGACCCAGAGGGTGACCGTTCCGAGAATCTCGGAGTTATTCCTCGTCCAGTTCTGGAATGGGTTCTCGATGAACCACTGCAGGGGGACGATCATGCGCCGCTGGTCCCAGATGCGCACTACGACATAGGTGCCGGTGATTTCCTCGACCTGGCCCCATTCATTCTGCACGATGACGACATCTTCCAGCCGAATCGGCTGTGTCAGCGCAATCTGCATGCCCGCCAGCAGATTGCCCAATACCGGTTTCGCGGCCAGACCAACCACCAGGCCCGCCACGCCGGCGGACGCAAGCAGGCTGGTGCCGATCTGCCGCAGCAGCGGCAGCGTGGAGAGCGCCGTGCCGGAACCGATCAGGACGATCAGCACCATGACTGAGCGGGCGAGCACCCTGGTTTGAGTCTGTATGCGGCGCGCCTGTAGATTGTTGGGCGTATCCGCCGGGTTGTTCGCGATGATGGCATGGGCAATGGCGCGGACGCAGCGCACCCCCAGCCAGGTCACGGATGCGATCAGTGCCAGGGCGCCTGCATGACGGGCTGTTGCAATGCCGGTCAGGCTGTCGCTCGCATTGCGCAGCAGGACCTGCGCAAGCAGCAGGTAAAGCACGCCGCCCGCCGCGCGATGCCCGTACTGGACGAGACGCCGGGAATAGGGCAGGGATACACTGACCCGCAACAAGAAATGGGTCGCGAAATGATGCGCCAGTATGACGGCAATCAGCAGGATCACGAGCTGCACGGCCAAGCTGATCCAGGGCAGCTGGGTCACGAGCAGGAACCAGGGCATCAGCGCGAGTGCCAGTGCCTCCAGTCCGCCTGAAAAAGCATTGTTCATTACCTGTACTTATTGTGAAGTGTTCGTATGCGGGATGTGATCACGCGGCAGCCGACATCGGCAGTCGCAGCGTACCTGCGGTTTGGACTGTCTGGGCTACTTAGAGCGGATTGCGAATGGGTGTACGGTCGCCTCGGCCTGCCTTGGGCCCACTTCACCATGGCAGCGGTGTTCGTCGCTTGTGTGGCCCGTTGTGTGGCCCGCCACACGGCGCTCCTCTCGCCTTGTCCTGCATCCCAGGACAAACCGATTCTTCCCTACACCCTCCCGCAATCCGCTCTAGTGCCGGCATCGTGCACTCATCGAACGTGAAGCATCGGCCACGCAGAAAGCGGGGAGTGAGTACGCAATCCCTTTGTCTCAAGACTTGAGGACCGCGCTCTTGCCGGCAGTGCGGAAACCATCCGGAAGTGGCGGACTGGCGCATAGGCGCGCAATGCCCGCGTGGCTGCGCCATGGTTCCATGTGCAGTTTCCGGCTCAGTCGTTTTTCTTGCTTGGGGTGCTGGCGGCACCGACTGCACTGACCGGATTGTGATCCGGCACAGGGTTCTGGTCCGGTGTCGGACTCTGATCCGGCGTCGGGCTGTCCCCCGGAACGGGGTCGGATGGCGCCTGGTGGTCGTCTGGCATTGACATGTTGAGCTCCGTGCGAATAGTCAGATCCTACACGGCGTCGCATTAGCGGATTTGAGCGAAGTCAGCGACCGATGAAACGGCCGGCATGCAGTCATTGCGGCAGAGGGTGGTTGGAAGCAGGCAGCGGATGGGCAGAAATGAACAGCAGATAGGCGAAAAAAGCTGGAAGTCGCTGGAGATAAGTTCGCGGGTCGTCATATAAGCCGGCGACATATCAGTCATAAGGAAAATAAAGCAGACTGATAAATCGGCTTTGGCTATAGTGCTCCTGTCTCCTCCAACTCTTCTTGAATTGGATTCGCCCGCTACCGAAAGGCCAGCGGGCTTTTTTTCGTCCATCGAAAACAAGGGCGATTTGTAAAGTCGCCGTTTCCCGCGATCTCAACGCAGTGCAGGGTGGCGCCCTGCCTTCGGGGCAAGGTGTCCGGGCTTGGTGCCACACGCAGTGCCGCTAATGAGGCAGCAATGCTTTTGCGTTGCAAATCAATGACTTCTGTAGTCTTTCACAGGCTTATCCACATGGTTGACCACAGAGCATGTGGGTAAGTCCCGCAGATGTCCGGCAAACCGGCTTCAGGATGCAGTATTGTTTGCCTTCGGCTTGAACTGCTTGTCGCTGATCCTGAATTTGTTGCGGCGATCGCCCATGAGCTGGCGCAGGTCGCTGATGCTCAGGTCGGACACTTCATGCATGCGGATCAGCAGCGATGCGCCGACAGGCAGACGGCGATGACGGATCTTGCTGATCAGCGGCGGGGCCACTTCCAGGGCGCGTGAAAGAGCAGCATCATTCTTCAGATTCAGCTTCTCGATCAAGGACTCCAACAGATTGTTCGGGTCGTATTGGAACTGCTCTGTCGCGTTCGTTTCTTTAGTTTGGTTCATGTGGATTTATCCCCGTGTATGGTTCAATCTGGGTTTTATTCTGACCAATCGCCCAGATGTCTTTTTGATAATTCTCAGAGATGCTGAGTTCTGAGTTCTGCGATTGACCTGCATTGAACAACGACTGCGGTGATGCGTGATGACTGCTTGTGAAACGTTTAAGCGATACCTGCTCGCGGCAGGAGTGCAATTCTCAAAGAATGCGCAATGAATGCGCAGGAAGGCAGCCGTGCCGCCGTCCTGCGCTGGCGCATGCAAGGCGCGTGATCGTTCAGACGAAGTAGGCTGCCCCCAGCACAAGCGGAGTACCACTGACGCCGGCCACGACCAGGCGTCGCGCCACGCTGTGAATCTGATCTTCGAAAGTGCGATAGATATCCATGAAATCCTGCTGTCCGCCCTTCAGGCGGCGCAGGTGCGCAAGTGCGTTTTTCGACACCAGGCATTCACGGTCGGTAAAGCCCACTTCCACTGTAAAGGTGATGCCTTCTTCTGCCACGCGCGGTTCCGACAGGGTTTTGTGCATGCTTGTCTCCGATGTTTGAATTGCATGAATCGAACTATTGATGTGCTTGATGGTAATGAGTCAGTTTGGCAATGTTTTGACAGCACTCAATGGTTGCGATGCGCGGTATCGAGATCGCGCAGGCAATGCACGACATGCACGCGCCCGCATGCACGGGAATGGAAAAACGATGCGTTTCAGGGATGGTCGGGTGCTTTGTAGAGCGTCATCTGCCAGTCGCGCGACGCGCCGGTGTAGCGGAGGATGTAAGTCGCGCCATCCGATGCGGCGACCTTGAAATAGCTGTACTCGAGGGCGAGCCAGCGGTCCAGGATATCAATGACCTCGATCCTGCACGCTCCCAGCATGAAGGCACGCGGCTCGATATCGCCGTGCAGTCCGGGGGTGCTTTCCACCTGCAGCTCCATGTCGATTCATCCAATGCCGACGGTTGCAAACCCCTAGATGCGCCTAATACGCTCAATGCGCAAGCTCGTTGCGAAATCGGTCGGCGCGCTGCTCAGGGTTCATAACGGATTGGGCATTGAATTTGCGATCTCGTTCATCGGCATGAGCCGTGCCGAGTGGCGCGGCGGTGCGACGGCGTATCCGCAAGCCGGCACACGGCGCCGAAGGCTATTTCGCCGCCGGCACCAGCGTGATGACGTTGGTCGTGGAAATCTGGTCCTGGATCTGCTCGATCTCGGCAAGCAGATTCATCAGCGTGCGCAGCCACGGGTAGCGCGCATAGCGCGTGTTACGGTTGCTTGATGCGAGATCGGAGATGAACTGGGGCGTCATGATATGCGGATGGCGATTGCTGCATACGCCGCCATGAAGCTGCGCGCGCCGCCCGAGATAGGCAAGAGCGCAGGCACGCTGGTAGGCTGCGATGCTGCCGTACTGTTCGACGATGAGACTCTTGTTCTCCCTGCATTGACCGATGCAGGAAAGGTAAGCCTTCCAGTCGCCTTCAAGTACCTGGACCGTGGCTGGCACCGGGCTGTCCTTGGTTGATGCTTCGTTGGATTCGAGTACGGCTGACACATTACCTCCCGGGTGTCAAAAATGGGGTTGACCCCTGAATGAAACAGGTCGGTTGGACGCAGCAGCGGCCTGGAAAGTTCACCGGGGCAACATCAAGTTCTTCGCGATTTGCAGAACGCCGAAGGCGATGCATTTGCCGCACGAAAAATCATGTGCAAAAGAAATTTTCCGGCAGCGTCAACAGGCTTTTCTTATGCGGCTATACTGGCTTGAGATTGGCACCACGGCAACCGTTGTAAGAAGAAGGGCGGCGGAATCATGCATGATGCGAACCACAGTGACGAGCAGGGCGAACCGCCCGGCCGGATCGAGATGGCAGGGAGAACGGCGATGGCCGACCTCAAGCCCAAGGGCGCATGCTGGTATTGCAATCAGCCCCTGGACAACGTGCGGCGCTTTTGCAGCAAGACCTGCGCCGATGACTACCGGATCGAGGAAGAGGCGTTCAGCAATCCTTCCGCTTGAGCAGGAATGGATTCAGATCCGAGGTTAAAAGCCGAGCGTCGCATGTTGCCCTTGATACACAACGATACATACCGCTGTATAACATTTACTTGCTTCAATCGTTGAACGACGTAACATTTCACGTCGTCTTGTTTGGAGGAATTAAATGCCCGCATTTACCCCGTCCCGGAGTTTGCATACCCGCCTGTCCCTGGCCATCATTGCCGCAATGGCTGCATCGGCGGTGCAGGCGGCCGATTTCGATGATTTCGCGCGCGTTGTCAGCGTGGCTCCCCAGCTGGAGCAGGTCAATTATCCGCAGCAGGAATGCTGGACCGAATATGTACAAGCCCAGCGCCAGGCACAGCGCGGCGTCGGCGGGTCCATTGTCGGCGGGCTGGCCGGCGGCATTCTCGGGAACCAGGTTGGCGGCGGCAGCGGACGCACTGTTGCGACTGCGGCCGGCGCGATCGCCGGCGCCATCGTCGGCGACCGGCTCGAAAACAATCAGGCCGGCGGTGTCGTCGAGCAGCAGCCGGTGCGCCAATGCCGCACCATCGATAACTGGCAGACCCGCACCAGCGGTTACGCGGTGACCTATGAATACCACGGCCACACCTATACCAGCGTGATGCCCTATGATCCGGGTGCGCGCATGCGCGTACGGGTATCCGTCACGCCACGTCCCTGATCCTTGTCCTACGCCGCCGCCGTTCCCCGGCCGCCAGGCCGGCTTGTTGCGCGTAACGAACCCGCCGGCGGCAATATCTTCCATCCAGCCGCAGTCTGACCTTTGGCCGCACGGCTACGCCGCGATCAAGAAATGCGGCGATCGGTGCTACTTGTCGGAATATTAAAGGAACGTTTTCTTCGATTGCCCGGTCAGGGTAGTAGGTCAGCCGGCAAGATGCTACATCTGCGCGCATCAGCCGGATGATTCGGCGTTTTCCGCGTTTCCATTGTTCATCCGCTATTGACCGATCCTGCACGCCGGGCGCAATCCCGTCGTGAGCTTGAGCGTTATCACAACGTTCGGCAATTGAGATCGGATCATTTCATCGATTTCCTTTCCACGATCTCCAGCGATGACTCCATCTACTACGAGCAACACCCATAGCACGAACAGTCCGGAGGGTCCGGGCAGCGCGAACATCGATTCTTCCATCCCTTCAAGCCTGCCGCCGCTGGAATGCTGGGGTGGCATCGAATGTACGGTGGTGCGCATCCAGGACCGGTTCCGCAACCAGAGCGAGGAAACCGGTCATTCCCGCCGTCTCGACGATCTGGACGCGATTGCCGGGCTCGGCATAAGGACGCTGAGGTATCCCGTGCTGTGGGAAACAATTGCTCCGGAACACCCGGACCAGTGCGAATGGTCCTGGCACGACGAAAGACTGGAGCGCCTTCGCCAGCTCGGTGTCGCTCCGATCGCGGGGCTGATTCACCATGGCAGCGGCCCGCGCTATACCAGCCTGCTCGACCCCAAATTTCCCGAGATGCTTGCCGTGCATGCCGAACGCGTGGCGCAGCGCTATCCATGGATCAAGCTGTTTACGCCAGTCAACGAACCACTTACGACAGCGCGCTTCTCGGCGCTGTACGGCCACTGGTATCCGCATGGCCGCAGCCAGGACATGATGCTCAAGGCCTTGTATTTCGAATGCCTTGGCGTGAAGCTGTCGATGCAGGCCATCCGCCGCGTCATTCCCGATGCCAGTCTGGTGCAGACCGAAGACATGGGCAAGACCTTCAGCCTGCCGCGCCTGCGGCAGCAGGCGGATTTCGAGAACGAGCGGCGCTGGCTGTCGTTCGACCTGCTGTGCGGCCGCATCGTGCCGGGGCATGCCTGGTATCAGCGCTTTCTCGATGCAGGCATCGGCAAAAGGGATCTCGCGCGCTTCAGCGACGAGCCTTGCGTACCGGACATCATCGGCATCAATCACTACGTCACCAGTGAACGCTTCCTCGACCATCGGGCGCGAGATTATCCCCCGGTCTTCCACACCGCCGAGGTGCCGTACGTGGATGTGCATGCGACGCGCGTGCACCAGGCGCACGGCCTGCTGGGGCCGGAGGCACGCCTGCGCGAAGTCTGGGAACGCTACCGTTTGCCGATTGCCATCACTGAGGCCCATCTCGGCGGCACCCGCGACGATCAGCTGCGCTGGCTCAACCAGATGTGGCAGGCCGCGTCCAACCTGCGCGCCGAGGGCGTCGACATTCGCGCGGTGACGGCATGGTCGCTCTTCGGCTGCGTCGACTGGAATACGCTGCTCACGCAGGAACACGGTTTCTATGAAAGCGGCGTGTTCGACGTGCGGGGCAAGTCGATCCGGCCGACCGCGCTGGCAAAGGCGGTGGAAGGGCTCGCCAAGGAAGGGCGCTTCGATCATCCGGTGCTCGACGAACATGGCTGGTGGCATCGTCCCGACCGCTTCTTCACGCCGCCCAGCACGCCGATCGTCATGCCGGCGCTGGTCGAATCGCCGCGCAAGCTGGTCATCACCGGCGGCAGGGGCACGCTCGGCCGGGCACTGGCCCGCATCTGCGAGCAGCGGGGCCTGGCGCACGACCTTCTCACGCGCGACGAAATGGATATCGCCGACCAAGCCTCGGTGGAGGCTGCATTGGCCCGCCATCGCCCCTGGGCCGTCATCAATGCCGCCGGCTATGTCAGGGTGGCGGACGCGGCGCGCGAGGCAGAGCGCTGCTTCCGCGAAAATGCGGAAGGCGCGGAGATGCTGGCGCGCGCCTGCGCCCACCTTGGCATTCCCTACGTCACGTTTTCATCCGACCTCGTGTTCGACGGCAGCCTCGGCCGCGCCTATGTCGAAAGCGACACGGTGTCCCCGCTGTGCGTCTACGGCAACAGCAAGGCCGAAGCCGAGAAACGGGTGCTCCAGGCTTTTCCGGAGGCGCTGGTGGTGCGCACCAGCGCATTCTTCGGTCCCTGGGACCAGTACAACTTCGTGTATGCGGTATTGCGCGACCTGGGCGCGGGAAGAACCGTGCATGCGAGCGATGCGCTGCATGTTTCGCCGACCTACGTGCCCGATCTGGCCCATGCCACGATTGACCTGCTGATCGATCGTGCCGGCGGCATCTGGCATCTTGCCAACCAGGGCGTGGTGTCGTGGTATGAATTTGCCGAACGCGCGGCGCGCCAGGCGGGTATCGATTCGTCGTCGCTGGTGAAGATCGATGACAGCGGGCGGGGGCTCACTGCGCTGTCGAGCGAACGCGGACTGATCCTGCCCAGCTTCACCAGCGCAATCGAACGCTACATGCAGGAGAACACCGTCGCATGGAATGACGGCCCGGTCGACCGGGAAGCCGCCTAGCCGCGCAAGTGCGCAGGGCAGTGTCGGCACGGCAATCCGTCTGTGCGCCGGGGAACAGCCTCGCCCGGATTCACTCCAAGCGGGGTAACGCCGACCAACTAAAGGAAAAAGAATGTCTGATACTGCATACCCGCGCCCGCAGCTGGTGCGCGAGCACTGGCTATCGCTGAACGGCCAGTGGAAATTTACATTCGATAACGACAGGAAGTACGAGCACCCGTCGGATCCGATTCAATGGACGCATGACATCAAGGTTCCTTTCCCTCCGGAATCGGAGGCCAGCGGCGTGGGCGATCGCGGCTTCCATCGCGGCTGCTGGTATCAGCGCGAGTTTGAAATCACGCCGGATGACGGCAGGGTGCTCCTGCATTTCGGCGCGGTCGACTACCAGTCAACGGTCTGGGTGAACGGCCACCGCGTGGCCGAGCATGAAGGCGGGCACAGCTCTTTCTATGCGGATATCACCAATGCCCTCGGTGAACAGACGCGCCATGTCGTCACGGTGCACGTGGAAGACGATCCCCAGGATCTGTCCAAGCCGCGCGGCAAGCAGGACTGGCAGCTGGAACCGCACTCCATCTGGTATCCGCGCACGACCGGCATCTGGCAGGCGGTTTGGCTGGAAAAGGTGCCGCACACCTATATTCGCAAGCTGCGCTGGACGCCGCATTTCGAAGGCTTCGAGATCGGCTGCGAAACCTTCGTGGCCGGCCACGTCGAAGAAGACCTGTCGGTGGAAGTGAAGATCAGGCACGGCAACAAGATGCTGGCCGACGACCATTACAAGATCATCGGCGGCGAAGCGCATCGCAAGATCGCGCTGTCGGATCCGGGCATCGACGATTCCCGCAATGAACTGCTGTGGAGCCCCGAGCATCCGACACTGCTCGATGTCGACATCACCCTGTGGCACAAGGACAAGGTGCTCGACAAGGTCAAGTCGTACACCGCGCTGCGCTCGGTGGCCATCAATCGCGACCGCTTCATGCTGAACGGCCGTCCCTATCATTTGAAGCTGGTGCTCGACCAGGGTTACTGGCCCGACACGCTGCTGTCGGCGCCCTCCGACGATGCGCTGCGCAGGGACGTGGAGCTGGCCAAGGCCATGGGCTTCAACGGCGTGCGCAAGCATCAGAAGATCGAAGACCCGCGCTACCTGTACTGGGCAGACCGCCTCGGCCTGCTGGTATGGGAAGAAATGCCATCGTCCTACCGCTTCACCCCGCAGGCGATCCAGCGCATGGTCAAGGAATGGAGCGACGTGATCGAGCGCGATTACAGTCACCCTTGCATCATCGTCTGGGTGGCCTTCAACGAATCCTGGGGCGTGCCGAACCTGACATCGATGCAGGCGCATCGCAATGCGGTCGAGGCGCTGTATCACCTGACGCGGACCCTGGATTCCACGCGCCCGGTGATCGGCAACGACGGCTGGGAAGCGTCGGCGACCGACCTGCTCGGCATCCATGACTACGACGGCGATCCTGAACGCCTGGCGGCCCGCTATTCGAGCGCCGCGTCGCAGGAACTGTTCGACCGGCGGCGTCCCGGCGGCCGCATCCTCACCCTGGACGGTTATCCGCATCGCGGACAGCCGATCATCCTGACCGAGTTCGGCGGCATCACCTACGCGAAAGTGCCGGAAGCCGGCGTCAAGAATGTATGGGGCTATTCGCTGGCCGACAGCGACCAGGAATTCCACAACAGCTACCGGCGCCTGCTGGAAGTGGTGAATGAAACGCCTATGTTCAGCGGCTTCTGCTATACCCAGTTCGCCGACACCTTCCAGGAAGCGAACGGCTTGCTGCGGGCCGACCGTTCGCCAAAGCTGCCGCTCGAAGACATTTATGCGGCGACCCGCAACATCAAGCCGAATGCGAAGGCGCAGTACGGCGTTTGATGTCGGCGCGAAAGGGGGCGTAAGCAGCGCGCCGGCTTTCACGCCGGCTTCATTTACGCCGCTGGGCGGATCCCGCAGCCGCGCCGGGAAGCTTCAAGGGACAGGCACCCTGCGGCGGAACAACCGCTGAGGATTCATTTCGGCTTTTCCCACGCCCGCGCGCCGCGTTCCAGATGTTCGAGGAAAACCGCAGCGATGGGCGAGAGCCGCTTGCCCTTGGGATAGAGCGTCCACCAGTTGGATTGGACGGGAAATCCATCCACATTCAGGACGGCCAGCTTTTCGTCGGCAGGCCGCTCGGCCAGGGCATGCCGCGAGACTACCGCCATCCCCATGCCGGCGGCGACGGCCTGTTTAATGGCTTCGTTGCTCCCCAGTTCCAGCCGCACGTCCGGTTGGAACCGCAGCTGCCTGAAATGGTTGTCGCACGCAAGCCGCGTTCCGGAGCCCTTCTCGCGCAGGATGAACCGCAGCTCCTTCAGGCTGGCCAGCGGAACGGTCTTCCTGCGCGCCAGGGGATGCGACAGCGGTGCAATGAGTTCCAGCGGGTTGGAAAGAAAGGCATGACGCTCCAGCTCCATATCGTCCGGCGGCATCGACATGATGTATAAGTCGTCGCGGTTGTCGCGCAGGCGAGCGACAACGCCATCCCGGTTCAGCACTTCCAGCGCGATGTCGATATCCGGATAGCTGGCGCAGAACTCGCCCAGCAGCCGAGGCACGAAATATTTTGCCGTGCTTACCACCGCCACCCGCAACTGGCCGCGCGTCATGCCTTTCATAGCGTCGATTTGCTGAGCAAAGGCGCTCCATTCATCTACCATCGCACGAGCCGTCCTGGCCAGCGCCTCGCCGGCCGGGGTCAGGTACATCCGCTTTCCGATCTGTTCGTAAAGCGGCATGCCAATGCTCTCTGCCAGTTCCTTCAACTGCATGGAAACGGTTGGCTGGGTGACGTGGCAGGCATGCGCCGCGGCGGTGATGCTCAGGTGCTCAGCAAATGACAGAAACAGCCGAAGCTGGCGAAAGGTGGCGTTCATAGACAAATCTCTATGCTATGCATCAGAAGAATCGATTTTTCCTTATCTTGCCGAGAGGTTAGCATGCGTTTCCTATTCCCATAACAAGCAGAACATGCAAAATTTCCTTGATCCGGCCATCCTCTTCTTTGTCGTGGGCGTGCTCGCGGGCTGCCTGAAATCCAATCTCGAAATTCCCCAGCCGATTTCACGTTTCCTCTCCCTTTACCTGCTGATGGCCCTTGGCCTGAAAGGTGGGTTCGCGCTTGCGCAATCCGGGCTGACCGCCGAAGTTGCCATCAGCCTGGGGTGCGCCGTGCTGCTCGCGGTATGTGTCCCTATCGCGGGCTATCAGCTTCTCCGGCGCATCGTGCCGCCGTTCGATGCGGCCGCGCTGGCGGCGACCTATGGCTCGGTCAGCGCCGTCACCTTCATCACGGCAACCCAGTATCTAGACGGACAGCAGATTGCCTACGGCGGCCACATGGCGGCGGCCATGGCCCTGATGGAATCGCCGGCCATCATCATCGCAGTTCTTCTCGCAAATTCGCTGCGGCAGGCGGCGCAATCGGTCATGTCAGCCGGCGGTGCAGCCGTTCTGGGCAGCCCCATTGCGTCGAACGACTCGACGCGAATCGGAAAGATCCTTCATGAATCATTCACGGACGGTACCCAGCTGCTGCTGCTCGGCGCGATGCTTGTCGGCCTCGTAACCGGCGATCTGGGCAAGCAGGCCATGGCACCGTTCTCGGTGGACCTGTTCAAGGGAATGCTGGCCTTCTTCCTGCTCGACATGGGTCTGCTCGCGGCTCGCAACCTGGGTTCGCTGCGCGGGCAGTCTCCCTGGCTGCTTTGCTACGCAGTGCTGGCACCGCTGGCGCATGCCATGCTGGCACTTGGCCTGTCGGTCGCCTTCGGCATCGCTGCCGGCAATGCCGCGCTCCTGATGGTGCTGGCTGCGAGCGCGTCTTACATAGCCGTGCCGGCGGTGGTGCGCTACTCCATCCCGGAAGCCAATCCGTCGATGTATTTCAGCTTGTCGCTGGGAGTGACTTTCCCCCTGAATATACTCATCGGCATTCCGGTCTATAGCGCAATCGCCCGTCATTTTCTGGGCTGACAAGCCGATACCTCGCAACGCAGCGCAGATTCCTGCCTGCGCTGCGCTATCCAGGACGGCAGTGCAGGGCGGTGTTGCCGGATCGGATGCGTGGCTGGTGCCTTACTCGCCCTGATCAGCGCCGCAGCACTTCTTGTATTTCTTGCCGCTGCCGCAGGGGCAGGGATCGTTGCGCCCAACCTTCGGCGCATCGCGCTGCACCTGCTGCACCGCGGACTTGCGATGCGGCTTCCAGTAACGATGAATATGCGGAACCGCAGCCTCGACCTCGATCGCCATCTTGTGCCGCTTGACCGGGTCGTCGACCAGCGCCATTTCCTCTTCCTCTATCTCTTCCGCGCCCAGCAGATAAATCTTTTCCGCAAAATCCGCCACCTCGGACGACCAGATCGGTTCCCAGGCCTCGGCGCGCAGTTCGATGCCTTCCCAGAAACCCCATGCCCAGGCTTCGCCGTCGATCAGGGTGCGGCCGTCGACTTCGTGTTCGCAGTACAGCGGTTCGAATTCCTTGGGCGCGACTTCGAAGGTGATCGCCACTTCATTCATGAAGCGGGCGATCAGGCCGGTAATGCGGTCGGCTTCCTTCGGGTTCTTGAATTCCGGCCCCTTCGCGCCGTGCGAGCCCCACACCTTGGGCAGCCATTCCGCCATCGGCACTTCTTCCGGGCCGATGGCCAGCGCGGTCAGGTAGCCATGGAGAGAGTCCATCGTCATGCCGTCCTCGGCACAGCGGTCGGAGAGGAGGAACTGGTCCAGTTCCTGGAATTCCTTGTCGGAAAGCGGTTCGTCGAGATGCATGGAAGTGATTTGATTGAACGTCGAAAGCCGACAGTGTAACCCTTGTAATCCGTGGCGCTGCAATCGAGCGCCGCAATGAGCCGCTATACTGGCAGCCTGCGTCAGCGCGCCGTGCCACGCAATCCTGCCGCACGCCTGCCGCACGTCATTGGGTTTCCCATCTCATGAACATGCATTCCTTCCAGCCGGAATCCTTCGCCGGCCTGACTCCCGATATCGTGATTGCCGCGCTGGAAGAGTGCGGTTTCTATTCCGACGGCCGCCTGCTCGCGCTCAACAGCTATGAAAACCGCGTCTACCAGGTCGGCATGGAGGAGGGGCCGCCGCTGATCGTGAAGTTCTATCGACCGCGCCGCTGGAGCGACGAGGCGATCCTGGAAGAGCACCGTTTCGTCGAGGCGCTGGCCGAGCGGGAGATTCCCGCGGTGCCGGCACTCAGGCTCGGCGCCCAGGGTACCGAGGCTGGCGAGGGCTCGCTGCGGGAACATGCGGGCTTTCGCTTCGCGGTATTCCCCCGGCATGGCGGCCGGGCGCCTGAACTGGATGACAGCCGCACCCTGGAATGGCTGGGTCGTTTCATCGGCCGGATTCACGCGGTGGGCGCCGCGCAAGCCTATGCTCATCGCCCGGTACTCGACCTGGACTCGTTCGGCGAAACGCCGTACCGCTACCTGCTGGAGCAGGGCTTCATTCCCGCCGATCTCGTCGAGGCTTACCGCAGCGTTGCGCAGCAGGCGCTGGACGGCGTGCGGCGCTGCTACGAGCGTGCCGGCGACGTCGCCACGCTGCGCCTGCACGGCGATTGCCACGTGGGCAACGTGCTGTGGACGGATGCCGGACCGCATTTCGTCGATTTCGACGACAGCCGGACCGGCCCTGCGATACAGGACTTGTGGATGCTGCTGTCGGGCGAGCGGCAGGACATGGTGCGGCAATTGTCGGATCTGCTGGCCGGCTATGAAGATTTCCGCGAATTCAACGAGCGCGAGCTGTATTTGATCGAAGCCCTGCGCACCCTGCGGCTGATCCATTATTCCGCGTGGCTGGCCAGCCGCTGGCATGATCCCGCATTTCCCGCCGCCTTTCCCTGGTTCAATACCCAGCGTTACTGGCAGGACCGCGTGCTGGAACTGCGCGAGCAGGTGGCGCTGATGCAGGAGCCGCCGCTGTGGCCGCTTTAAGGATCAAACCTTAAGGATCAGATCTTCTGTCCTGCGGCCGCCAGGCGGTCGAGGTTCTCGATGATCCTGTCCGTGGAAGGATCGCTGTTGGCAATCAGCACCGCGCGCTCGATCGCATCGTCGCGCGCGGTCCTGGCATAGTAGTTCAGCAGGTAGTCGGCATTTTCCACGCCCGGCACGCCGCGTCCGTCTTCCCTGGCCAGCTTGCGCACATACCAGACGGCATAGCCGTTGGATTCTTCGCTGCAATACACTTCCGCGGAATGATAGGGGCCGAGCGGATGCTCTTCCGGGTCGGTGAACCACACCACCTTGCGCCACAGATGATTTTTCTTCGATTCAGGAATGGTATGCATGGGATTCTCTCTCGATTGCGGCTTGTCCTTGCAGCTTGTCCTTGCGGTATGCCTGCGATGCCGCGTAGCAAAGCTTAGGTTAATTCGCCCGGATCAGACCGGACTTCTGTCAATTCTCTTGGTCAGGATGATGGAGGTCGACGTCTGTCGCACGCCGTCGATGGCGCCGACCTGGTCGAGCAGGCGATCGAGTTCGGCGGTCGACTGGCAGCGCAGGGTCAGCATGTAATCGACCGGGCCGCTGACGGCGCACAGCGTTTCCGCTTCCGGCACCTTCTGCAGCAGCTTCACCAGGTTGGCCGCCTTGCCCGGATCGACCGCGATGCCGACATAGGCGCGCACCGCCGGCTGGTAAAGCTCCTGGTTCAGCCGCACGCCATAGCCGGCGATCACGCCGCGCTTCTCCAGGCCGGCGATGCGGGCGATCGCGGTGGTGCGCGCGATGTCGACCTTTTTCGCAATGGTCGCCACCGGCATGCGCGCATCGTCCATCAGCAGCGCGAGAATCCTGTTGTCGATGTCGTCAAGTTCCGGTTTCATGTCAGCCGCCCGATCCCCTGCCTGGTCAATATGTCTCGTTGTTTCGTCATTACGTCGCCTAATCATACATTGTGACGACGCTTTGCTCCCTGTTTTCTGACAGTCAAGGGCCTTACACTTTTTGCATGCCCTCGGCACATGCCGACGGCGCCTTGCAGGACCCATCACAAGACCAGAAACAAAAGAGAGGACATCATGAAAACCAAAGTCATCCTCCTCGGCGCCGGCAAGATCGGCGACGCCATCCTCAACCTGCTGTCCCACAGCGGCGACTACCGGCTCACCGTAGCCGACCGCGACCGGCAGCGGCTGGCCCACGTGCAGGCGATGCGCTTTCCCGGCGTGAGCGCAGTGCAGGCGGATATCGCGGACGGCAGCGCGGTGGCAAGCCTCGTCGACGGCCATGAGGTGGTGCTTTCGGCCACGCCCTACTTCCTGACGCCGCTCATCGCCGGCGCCGCGAAGAAAGCCGGCGCGCATTACTTCGACCTCACCGAAGACGTGCAAAGCACGCGCATCGTCAAGCAGCTGGCCGAGGATGCAGACACCGCATTCGTGCCGCAGTGCGGCCTGGCGCCCGGCTTCATCTCCATCGTCGCCAACGACGTGGCGGGCCGCTTCGATACGCTGCGCGACGTCACCATGCGCGTCGGTGCCTTGCCAACCTTTCCAAGCAATGCGCTGAAATACAACCTGACCTGGAGCACCGACGGCCTCATCAATGAATACTGCAATCCCTGCGAAGCCATCGTCGACGGTAGCCTGCGCGAAGTCTCGCCGCTGGAGGAGGTGGAGCATTTTTCGCTCGACGGCATCGACTACGAAGCCTTCAACACTTCGGGCGGCCTGGGCACGCTGTGCGAAAGCCTGGCCGGCAGGGTGCGGAACCTGAACTACAAGACGGTGCGCTATCCGGGGCACCGAGATATCGTCAAAGTGCTGGTGCGCGACCTGCAGCTCGGCCTGCTGGAGCGCCGCCCGATTCTCAAGGAAGTGCTGGAGACCGCGATACCCATCACCCGCCAGGACGTGGTGCTGGTCTTCGCCAGCGTGTGCGGCATGCGCGAGGGAAGGCTGGAACAGGAAACCTATGCGAAGAAGATCTACAGCCAGCAGGTGAACGGCCATCTGCTGTCGGCCATCCAGATCACCACCGCGGCAGGCATCTGCACGATGCTTGACCTGGTGATGCAGGGCAGGCTGCCGAGGCGCGGCCTGATCCGGCAGGAACAGGCTAGACTGCAAGACTTCCTGGACAACCGTTTCGGCCGCTTCTACGCGGCATGAGGAGAACAGCGATGGAGACAGTCAAGGCAATCGGCGATGTGCTCGGACAACTGGGCGTCGATCTGCGAGCCCACGCGGGCGGCGACCTGAACAGCAGATCCCCGATCGACGGCGGCATCCTGGCCAGCCTGCGGGCCGATACGGCGCAGGAAACGACAGACAAGATCGGGCAGGCCCATGCCGCGTTCCTGCAGTGGAGAAACCTACCGGCACCGCGCCGGGGAGAACTGGTCAGGCTGTTCGGCGAGGAACTGCGCATGCACAAGGAAGCGCTCGGCAGGCTGGTGACCCTGGAAACCGGCAAGATCCTGCAGGAAGGGCTTGGCGAGGTGCAGGAAATGATCGACATCTGCGACTTCGCGGTCGGCCTGTCCAGGCAATTGTATGGACTCACCATCGCGTCCGAGCGCCCCGGCCACAGGATGATGGAAACCTGGCATCCGCTGGGCGTGACAGGCGTCATTTCGGCATTCAATTTTCCGGTCGCGGTATGGTCATGGAATGCGGCGCTGGCCTTCGTCTGCGGCGACAGTGTGGTGTGGAAGCCGTCGGAAAAAACGCCGCTCACCGCCATCGCGGTGCAGGCGCTGTTCGAACGGGCGGCGGCGCGTTTCGGCAATGATGCGCCCCCGGGCCTGTCGGCCTTGATCATCGGCGGAAGAGAGGCCGGCGAAGCCCTGGTCGACGACAGGCGCGTGCCGCTCGTCAGTGCCACCGGCAGCACCCGCATGGGTCGTGCGGTGGCCGAACGCTGCGCGCGCCGCATGGCCCGTTCGCTGCTCGAACTCGGCGGCAACAACGCCATGATCGTCGCGCCCAGCGCCGACCTGGAACTTGCTACGCGCGCCATCGTATTTTCCGCGGTCGGCACGGCAGGACAGCGCTGCACCACGCTGCGCAGGCTGTTCGTGCATGACAGCGTCGCCGACAGCCTGCTGGCGCGCCTGAAGAAAATCTATGAAACCCTGCCTGTAGGCAATCCGCTGGAGCAGGGCACGCTGGTGGGGCCGCTGATCGACGAAGCGGCCTATTCAGCGATGCAAGATGCGCTGGAACAGGCGCGTGCCGAAGGTGGCAGGGTACATGGCGGCAGCCGCGCGCAGGTGGCCGGCTGCAAAGGCGGCCATTACGTGGCGCCGGCGCTGGCCGAAATGCCTGAACAGACCGCCGTGATGCATCACGAAACCTTCGCGCCCATCCTCTACATTGCGCGCTACCAGTCGCTGGAACAGGCAATCGCCTGGAACAACGCCGTCCCGCAGGGACTGTCGTCGAGCATATTCACTACCGATATCCGCGAAGCGGAAATGTTCATGTCGGCCTCCGGCAGCGACTGCGGGATTGCCAACGTCAACATCGGCCCCAGCGGCGCGGAGATAGGCGGCGCCTTCGGCGGCGAAAAGGAAACCGGCGGCGGCCGCGAATCGGGTTCGGACGCATGGAAAGCCTACATGCGCCGCGCGACAAACACGGTGAACTACAGCCAGGCGCTGCCGCTGGCGCAGGGGATCAGTTTCGAGATTTGAGGGAGGGCTGCCCGAACTTGGCCAGCGTTGCTTAAAGAGGCTGTTAGTGCCCCTTCTGCTGACGCCAAAAGAACTGGCTGCAAAGCGGATAAGAAGCGCAGATGTCTGAGCCGAAGGCGAGTTTCTGCGCTTCCCGCTTTGCAGCCAGTTCTTTTGGGAACTCCGCAGGGGCAGCAGTAGCGGGGTCGCCTTTCTTTGCCTACTTTCTTTGGCGAAGCAAAGAAAGTAGGTGGCCCGCCGGGGCCAGACCCGGCAAGCCTCCACAAAGAAACCTATGAAAAACCAACGCTCCGAACGAAGGTCACCTGTGCAGGCGCAGAGGCTTGCACTACCTACGCTTTGGGGCAATAAAAAAACAACAATACCCACGCATTGGGGTAACAACAGACAACAACATGTCGCCGCGCAATAAACGGAACCACACCAGCATCCGCGCATCAACCATGAACAGTTACACTGTCCCACAAGGCACTCCCCGGAGAACACCATGTTCGTCGTCAGGCCCGCAGAGACATCAGATATCCTGGCACTGGAAACGCTCGCCGCAATAACGACATTCGGCGTCCACACACTGCCGCGCACCCGCAAATCGATAGAAAAGACGGTGGACCGGTCGATCGCCTCGTTCGCGCGTCAACCGCAACTGCCCGCCGACGAATCCTATTGTTTCGTGCTCGAAGCGCCGGACGGTTCCTTGGCCGGAAGCGCGTTGATATCGGCAACCGCCGGCGCCAACGGCACCTTCTTCGCATTCCGCAACGATGTGCTGAACCAGGTCTCGCGCGACCTCGACATCAGCCACAACGTGCATGCGCTGACGCTGTGCTCGGACCTCACGGGTCATTCGCAGCTTTCCAGCTTCCACCTGCGCAACCGGAGGAACGCCGGCGCCGAGGCCGCCCTGCTGTCGCGCGCGCGTCTGCTGTTCGCCGCCGCCGCGCCGCAGCGCTTCAGCGACAGGTTCTTCGCCTCCATGTCGGGCGTCATCGATGGGGATGGCCGCTCGCCGTTCTGGGAAGCCTTGGGCCGGAAATTCTTCGGGATGGATTTTCTGGAGGCGGAGCGAATGATCGAAGGCGCGCGCAACCGCACCGTGATCGTCGAACTGATGCCGCACTATCCGGTCTACGTGCCGCTGCTGCCCGCCGACGCGCAGGCGGCGATGGAGCAGGTGCATCCCGACGGCGAACTGCCGTTCCGCATCCTGTCGGAGGAAGGATTCGTGTCGGACAAGTACATCGATATCTTCGACGGCGCACCGGTGCTGCGGGCGCACAAGAATGCGCTGCGTTCGTTCACCGACGCCGTCGCGTGCAGCGCGTCCGCTGGCGAGGATCCGGAAGCCGGAGCCCGCCTGACGTGCCTGGTGGCGACACTGCGCGATGAGCACTTCCGCGCCGTGATGGCCCGCTGCAGTCTTCCCCCGGAGACCGAAAGCGTCATGCTGCCGGCCGACGCCATGCGCCGCCTCGACGTGGTCGACGGCGATTCCATCCTGTGTGTCAGCTTGTGAGGCCGGCCATGCTCATCGTGCGCACCATCAGGGAAGAGGATCTGGATGGCCTGCTGGCGCTTGCGGCGCAGGTCGGCCCCGGCATGACCACGCTCAAGCCGGACCGCAAGACGCTGGCCCGGCGGGTCGAAATCGCCTGCGCCTCGTTCGCTGATCAGATCGAACCCGCGCAACGCGATTACGTGTTCGTGATGGAAGAGTCCGAAACCCGGCGCCTGGTCGGCGTTTGCGGAATCAAGGGCGCCGTCGGCCTCGACGAGCCATTCTACAACTACAGGATCGGCACGCTGGTCCACTCCAGCAACGAACTCAAGGTCTTTTCGCGCATGGATACGCTGTATCTGTCGAACGACCTCACCGGCTGCGCTGAACTGTGCTCGCTGTTCCTGCATCCGGATTTCCGCAGTGGCAGCAACGGCAAGCTGCTGTCGAAGTCGCGCTTCCTGTTCATCGCGCAGTTCCCGCACCTGTTCCCGGAAAAGCTGATCGCGGAAATGCGCGGCTACCAGCGCGAAGACGGCACCTCGCCGTTCTGGGACAGTCTCGGCCAGCATTTTTTCCGGATGGATTTCAATCGCGCCGACGACCTGAGCAGCCTGGGCCAGAAATCGTTCATCGCCGAGCTGATGCCCAAGTATCCGCTGTACGTCGCTTACCTGCCGCAGGAAGCGCAGCAGGTGATCGGCCGGGTGCACGTCGCCACCGCGCCGGCGCGCCACCTGCTGGAGCAGGAAGGCATGCACTACGAGGGCTATGTCGATATCTTCGATGCCGGCCCTGTGCTGCAGGCGCGCGTCATCGAATTGCGCGCCCTGCGGGAAAGCAGCCTTGCGGTCGTCGATGCCAAGGCCGGGGCGGCATACGCGGCTCAACAGCCCTTCCTGCTGGCGAGTACCCGCATGGCCGGCTTCCGAGTGACCGTCGCGGACATCCAGCCGGAAGAGGGCCGCATCGGCCTGTCCGAGCCACAAAAGGAAGCGCTTGCCGTCGGCGACGGCGATACCGTGCGCACCATGGCGCTCAATCCCAAGAAGGTGAACCATGCATAGCCATTATCTGAACGGGCAGTGGATTGCCGGAGACGGGGCGCCGTTCACGGTGACCGATCCCTCCACCGGAGAGGTGATCTGGACCGGCGCCGAAGCCACGCCCGGCGAAATCGATGCCGCCTGCGGGGCCGCGCGCGCTGCTTTCGAGCCGTGGTCGATGCTGCCGCCCGAGGAACGCATCGCCGTATGCCGGCGCTTCCGCGACCTGCTGCAGCAGCATGCCGAAACCCTGGCCCTCCTGATCTCCCGCGAAGTCGGCAAGCCGCTCTGGGAGGCGCGCACCGAAGTCGCAAGCATGGCGAACAAGATCGAGATATCGGCACAGGCCTACGGCGCGCGCACCGGCGAGAGCCGCGCCGCGGCACCCGACGGCATTGCCGTGTTGCGGCACCGGCCGCATGGCGTGTTCGGCGTATTCGGCCCCTACAATTTCCCCGGCCATCTGCCCAACGGCCATATCGCGCCTGCGCTGATCGCCGGCAACACGGTGGTGCTTAAGCCCAGCGAGCATGCGCCGCAGACCGCCTTGCTGACCGTGCAGCTGTGGAGCGAGGCAGGCTTGCCCCAAGGTGTGCTGAACCTCGTCAACGGCGGCCGCGAGACCGGCGCGGCGCTTGCACGGCATGCGGCGCTCGACGGCATTCTCTTTACAGGCAGCTACCAGACTGGCGCATTGCTGCATCGCCAGTACGCAGGGCAGCCGGGGAAGATGCTGGCGCTGGAGATGGGCGGCAACAATCCGCTGATCGCCTGGGATGTCGAACAGATCGATGCAGCGGTTCATCATGCAGTCTTTTCCGCATTCGTCAGTGCCGGCCAGCGCTGCACCTGCGCCCGTCGCCTGATCGTGGAAGATTCGCCGCGCGGCCAGGCCCTGATCGAGCGGCTGGTCGAAGTGAGCGGCAAGATCGCGGTGGGCCGCTACGATACGGTGCCCGCGCCCTTCATGGGGCCGGTGGTGTCCGCGCGCATCGCCGAACGCCTGCTGCAGGCGCAGTCGGACCTGATCGCACGCGGCGGCACCAGCCTGCTTGCGATGCGCTCGCTGCGGCAGGGAACCGGCTTTCTCAGCCCCGGCATCGTAGACGTGACCGCTGCCGCGAACGTCCCGGACGAGGAATGGTTCGGACCCATGCTGCAGGTGATCCGGGTGCGAGATTTCGACGACGCGATATGCACGGCCAATGCGACGCAGTACGGCCTCGCCGCCGGGCTGCTCAGCGAAAACGCGGCGCTGTGGCCGCGTTTCCAGGCACGCATGCGAGCCGGCATCGTCAACTGGAACCGTCCGACCACCGGGGCCGCCAGCACCGCGCCCTTCGGCGGCGTCGGCAGCTCCGGCAATCACCGGCCGAGCGCGTATTACGCCGCCGACTATTGCGCCTATCCGGTCGCATCGATCGAAAACAGCCGGCTTGAATTGCCAGCGCAGCTTTCGCCCGGCCTGCTGTTTTGAGGGGCAACCGCACGGGCAACTGCAAGGACAAGGACAACTGCAAGCACAACTGCAATGCGCAAGCAAGGATCACCATGAGCAAAGCATCCGAATTCAATTTCGACGGGCTGGTCGGTCCGTCGCATAACTACGCCGGGCTGTCATTCGGCAATGTCGCCTCTTTCAGCAATGTCAAGAGTGCTTCCAATCCGAAGGAGGCGGCGCTGCAGGGGTTGGCCAAGATGCGTGCGCTGGCGGCGCGCGGCTTCGCGCAGGCGATGCTGCCGCCGCATGCCCGGCCGAATTTCCGGCTGCTGCGGAGCATCGGTTTTACCGGCAGCGATGCCGAGGTGATCGCACGGGCATACCGGGAAGCTCCGGTCATCCTGGCCAGCGCCTATTCCGCCTCTCCGATGTGGACGGCCAATGCCGCCACCGTGAGTCCGTCCGCCGACACCGCGGACGGCCGCGCGCATTTCACCGTCGCCAACCTGAACAACAAGCTGCACCGTTCCTATGAACAGGCGCAGACCGCCAGGACCCTGCGCGCAATATTCGGCGACAAGCGGCATTTCGCGGTGCATGATGCGCTGCCTTCGACACCCGCCTTCGGCGATGAAGGCGCGGCCAACCATACCCGCCTGTGCGCCAGCCACGACAGCCCCGGCGTGGAGATGTTCGTCTACGGCCGCGTCGAGTTCGATCCGGATGCGCCCGCGCCGCGGCATTACCCTGCACGCCAGACGCTGGAGGCGAGCCAGGCCGTGGCGCGTCTGCACGGTCTGGCCGGGGAACGTACCGTCTTCGTGCAGCAGGCGCCGGACACCATCGACCAGGGCGTCTTCCATAACGACGTGATCGCGGTCGGCAATGCCGATGTCCTGTTCTATCACCAGCGCGCATTCCTCGATGAGCAGGGAACGCTGCACCGCCTGCAACGCGCAATGGAAGTGTTGGGGGCGGAATTGCATGCGGTACGCGTCGACGCGGCCGACGTGCCGGTTGCCGACGCTGTATCGAGCTACCTGTTCAACAGCCAGTTGCTGAGCAAGGCCGATGGCCGCATGGCGCTGGTGGTGCCGCAGGAATGCCAGGAGAATCCCGCCGTGGCGCGTTACCTGCAGCGGCTGGCGGCCAGCGGCGGCCCGATCGACGAACTGATCAGCTTCGACCTGCGACAGAGCATGCGCAACGGGGGCGGACCCGCCTGCCTGCGCCTGCGGGTGGCGCTGAGGGACCAGGAGGCGGCGGCAATGCATCAGGGAGTGGTGATGACGGAAGCGCTTCATGCCCGCCTGGCGGCCTGGGTCGGCAGGCATTACCGCGACCGCCTCAGCCCGGCCGACCTTGCCGATCCCGCGCTGGCGGTCGAAGTGCAGACGGCTCTGGAAGAGCTTGCCGGCATCCTCGGTCTTCCCGGCCTGTATGAGTTTTGACGCATGAACCGGGTCACCATGGATAAGCAGGCGAATCAAGCTGGCGAAGAGCATGACAGGCAGGGCGGGGCGGCGGTGAAGGCGCTTGCCGCGGGAGAGTTCTCGGACATGGCGGCGGCCTTCACCTCCGCCGGCTTGTCAGTCGAGCGTCCGGCGCATGGCATGCTGCGCCTGAGCCGTCCGTCCGCCGAACCAAAGCGCATGAGGCTGCTGCTGTCGGTCGGAATTCATGGCGACGAGACGACGCCGGTCGAAATCGTCGGACGCATCCTGCACGGTCTGGCGCAGGCGCCGCAGCGGTCGTCGCTTGCGACAGACCTCGACCTGATGCTAGTGGTGGGCAACACGGCCGCGATCGCCGCCGGCCGGCGTTTCATTGATGCCGATCTCAACCGCATGTTCCGCGATCAGCGGGGCGACCTGGCGCAAACCGCCGAAGCCCTGCGCGCCGATGACATCATGCGCGCGACAGCGGCGTTCTTCAAGGGCGGCCCAGCGGGAGAGAAGTGGCATCTCGACCTGCATACCGCGATCCGACCATCCCGCTATCCGGCTTTCGCCGTTGTGCCGGACGACATTGCCCAGCCCGGCAAGCTTGCCTTGCTCGGCTGTCTCGGCGCAGCCGGCTTGGAGGCGGCGATATTGAACCCGGCATCCGCCGGCACCTACAGTGCCTGGACCGCCGGGCGTTTTGGCGCGGTGGCAGCAACGGTGGAACTGGGGCAGGTCGGCAGCATCGGCGGCAACGACCTCGAGCGCTTCGCCGCCGCATCCGCCATGCTCGACGCTTTCCTGGCGACCGGCGCTCCGCCTTCCGCGCCGCCGCCGGCCATATTTCGCGTGAAGCAGCAGCTGGTCAAGCAGAGTCCGGCGTTCCGCATGGCCATCGATCGCATGGCGCCCAATTTCACCGAGATGCAGCCCGGCGAGCTGATTGCCGAGGATGGCGATGTCATCTATCGGGTCGGAAGCGAACCGGAGTATGTGGTCTTTCCCAATCCGGACGTGCGGCCGGGGCTGCGCGCGGGCCTGATGGTGATAAGGAGCGCGCTCTAGAGCGGATTGCGGATGGGTGTAGGGAGGAATCGGTTTGTCTTGGGATGCAGGGCAAGGCGAGAGGAGCGCCGTGTGGCGGGCCACACAAGCGACGAACAACGCTGCCATGCACCCAAGGCAGGCCGAGGCGACCGTGCACCCATTCGCAATCCGCTCTAGCGACTTTCCTCCACGCCGACCTGCCTGCACATGTCCAGCACCGGGCAGGTCGAGCAGCGGGGACGGCTGCCGGTGCAGATGTGTTTGCCGAACGGCACGAGCAGGCGGTTGATTTCGATCCAGTAGCGGCGCGGCAGCTGGGCTTCGAGGGCGAGCAGGGATTTCTCGGGCGACGAAGCCTTCACATAACCCCAGCGCCCGGTCACGCGATGCACGTGCACGTCCACGCTGATGAAGGGTTCTCCGCAAGCGATGCCGAGCACGAGATTGGCGCACTTGGGCCCCACGCCGGCAAACGACATCAGCACTTCCCGGTCGCAGGGAAGGGTGCCGCCGTACTCATCCCTCACGCGGCGGGCGATGGCCAGGATCTGGCCTGCCTTGCGTTCATGGAAGGTGCTTGCGCCGATCAGGGCATCCAGTTCCTCAAGCGCCAGTTCGCACATGCCGGCCGGCGTACGGGCGCGCTCGAAGAGCTTGCGCGATACGGGCAAGGTCACTTCATCGAAGGTGCGGATGGAAATGATGCAGGCGACCAGCTGCTCGAAAGCCGATGTGTATCCCTCCTCGGCCAGCTGAAACAGCGCCGCCTTCGGCCACGGATCGACGGCGGTCCGGATGCGCCTGACGGCCACGGCGATATCAAAGGGTTTTTTGTCCATGTCGCAGGCTCCGTTGCTTCAATCACGACTGGCTTCGGCGGTCTTCGTTCTGTCTTCCATCCTTCTTGCGCCGCACGCACTGGCCGATGGCATCCATCACCTTTGTCGCATTGAACGGCTTGACGACGAAAGCCGCCGCCCCGGCTTCCAGCGATTTCTGGACATTCTCCAGCGTGGGCAGGGCGCTGACCATGATGATGCCCACATCCGGCGCGCTTTCCTTGATTTTTCTCGCGGCATCGTGCCCGGACAGCTTCGGCATGTCGATGTCGAGAAAGGCGATATCCGGTTGATGCAGAAGGCAGAAATGGACCGCCTTCTCGCCGTCACGGGCTTCGCCGATCACGCTGAAACCCTGTTCGCGCAGGAGCAGCCGCAATACGCTGCAAGTCGTGCTGTCGTCGTCGGCAATGATGATCTTGATGTCGTTGTCCGGCATGGCACTCAGCCCAGCAGCGACTGGATTTTCGCGCTGACGCGCCGGTACTCCGCTTCTATCCCTCCCAGCCGCGCGGCAAAGTCGCCGAGGGCGCCGGCCTTGGCGGCGTTCTCCAGTTCGCGGCACAGCAGCGAAAGCGCGGTCGCGCCGATCGATGCGCTGCTGCCGCTCAGTGCATGCGATACCTTGGCGAGCAGCGCATGGTCGCCGGCAGCATGGGCGGCGCGCATCGCGGCAATGCGCGGCGGGCTGTCATTGCGATAAAGCGCCGCGAGTTCGGCAAAGTCGGTGCCGAACATTTCCCTGACCATGTCCAGTTCGTCATCCACTGCGGCAGAGTGGGTTTCGGCCACCTCGGCCCGCGGCATCCAGCGCGTCAGCATGTCTTTCAGCGTTTGCGGCCGGATCGGCTTGGACAGGAAATCGTTCATGCCGGCCGCCGCGCACCTGTCGCGCTCGTCCTGCGTCGTGCAGGCAGTGAGCGCGATGACGGGCACATGCTTGACCGGTCCGTCGAGCCGGCGGATCAGGCTGGTCGCCTGGTAACCGTCGAGCAGCGGCATGTCGCAATCCATCAGAATCAGGTCGTAGGCTCCATCACGCTGCATGTCGACCGCTTCCTGGCCGTTGCGGGCCACGTCGGTGCGGCAGCCGATCTTTTCCAGCATGCGGATCGCCACCTGCTGGTTGACCGGATTGTCATCGGCCACCAGCACGCGCTGTCCTTCGAACATGGTCGCGGCGGAAGCGGAATCCATGGGGGGCGTCCCCGTCGATGCCTGCAATGCGCCGCCGTGTTCGGTGATCAGGCCGGCGAGCCTGAGCGCTGCATGCATGAGTTGCTCGGCCGTCGTCTCTTCCGTGATGACCGCGCCGAAGCCGGAAGCGCGGATGCGATCCTTCTCCGGGGCATCGGCATTCATGAGCACGCCGATGCCAAGCCTCGCATAGCCGGGCTCGCCGTGCACCGCGGTGCGCAGCGTATCGGCATCGATGCCTTGCACCGCCGGTGCAAGCAGCAGCAGTGCATAGGGAGCGCCTTGCGCCGCGGCCTGACTCAGGGCCTGCATGCCGGCCGCGAAGCTGCCGGCATGTTCTATCCGCGCGCCGGCTTCGGCCAGCGGCGCCAGCGTCGCATCCCAGCGCCCGGCGTGTTCATCCAGCAGGAGGATGCGCATCCCGGCAATTGCGCCGGCAGCATGCGGAATATCGAGCAGCAGGCGGAAGCTGGCCCCGAGGCGAGGCGCGCTCTCGACGCTGATGCTGCCGCCCATCAGCCGCGCCAGACGCACGCAGAGGGCCAGTTCGACGGCATTCTTGCCATGCATCTTGAGCGCCGCCATGCAGGTGCGCAACGGTTGATTGAGCGCCGCCGTCAATTGTGCCCCGGCCTCGGACGGGCCGCTGGCATGCACGGCCATGCGCAGCTTGCCGGCTCTGTCGCCCAGGTCCAGTTCATGGCGTACCGCGATATCGCCGTGGTCGGCGACGCGGATGGCGGTGTTGACCAGGATGCCGACGACCTGGCGCAGGCGCGCAGGATCACCCACCAGCAAGGCGCTCTGCGGATAGTGCACCGTCAGCCGCAAGCCTTTCTCCGCCGCCGCCGGTCGCTTGTCTTCGCAGGCGGCCTGCAATACCGAAAGCAGATCGAAGGGGGTGCGCGTCAGGCTGAACTGGTTCGATTCGAGCAGCGACAGGTCGACGATGCGTTCAATGACTTCCAGCAGCGTGTCGACACTGTTCTGGGCAACGCGCGCATATTCATGCTGGGCATCGGTGAGATCGGTCTCCAGCAGCAGTTCCAGCATGCCGACGATGCCGTTCATCGAGGTGCGGATGTCATGGTTCATGTCGGCCAGCAGGCTTCCCATCGCCACGGTAGTGAGATCGCCGGCTTCGGCGGTGGGAGGGGAATTCCTGTCATCGGTCTGCATGGGCGCTGGCCTTTTCCGCTGGATTGCGGTGTTGATGCTTCGAAAATGTTGCATGGAAATACACTTTCCATGCAGTCGGAGACGGCTAATGTAATACGGTTTGCGCTTCCTGTCCGTCCCACATATTGGGGAAATAGCCGTCATTTCGCCGCCTGTTCGGCGGCTGCTTTTTTTCCTGCCCGGGGATAATGCATGGTATGAAATTCCGGCCAGCACACTACAACAACCCGCCGGAATCGCCCATCGTG
The DNA here is from genome assembly GCF_035916955.1 of Noviherbaspirillum album. NCBI lineage: Bacteria > Pseudomonadati > Pseudomonadota > Betaproteobacteria > Burkholderiales > Oxalobacteraceae > Noviherbaspirillum > Noviherbaspirillum album. Next base: position 146,276 of record NZ_JAWIIV010000007.1, read on the forward strand.
CGGGAGCAGATCAATGGATGACAAACAGGCATGGCGCAACAGGCTGATGGAGTCCGCAGGAGCCGGGCTGGAAGAGGCCGACCGGGCTGACTCCGCCGAGATGGCTGAAGCAGGCAAGGCAGTCGGTGCAGCGACGCCCGGCATGTCCGCAGCGAAAGACGCGGCGGGCATCGATTTGAAAGCGATCCGCGAAGCGATTGCCCGCGTCGAAGCCGAGGCGCGCGCCACCGTCGCCGCGGAAAACCGTGCCAGCGCCGAAGCCCGTGTCCGCGCCCTCGCGGAAGAAAAGGCCCGGCTCGATGCCGCAGCGGCCGCCGAGGCTTACCGCAATGCGCGGGCGGCGGAGGAAGCCATCCAGGCCAGCCGAGCCCGCCTTGAGGCCGAACAGCAGGCGCGCGAAGCCGGCGAGGCGCGCGCGGCCGCCATCCAGCGCGAGACCGAAGAGCTGCGCGCCCGCGCCGAAACCGAGACTGAAGCCGCCCGCGTTGCCGATGAACGCGCCCGCGCCGAACAGGCCGCCCGCGAACGCGCCGCCGAACATGTCGCCACCCAGACCGAGATTGCCGCCCGCACCGCGGCGGCGGCGGAAGAACTGGCGCAGGAAACCGAGCTCGCCCGCTGGCAGGCGGCGCAACGCATTGCCGCCACCGAAGCGGCGCGCCAGGAAGCCGAGGCGCGTGCGCGTGCCGATGCCCGCATCACCGCGCTCGCACGGGAGCAGGAACGCCGTGAAAAGGAAGCCCGCCAGGCGGCCGAGCAGCTGGCCCAGGCGCGCAGCGAAGCGCTCGATACCGCACGCCAGCGCGAACTGGCCGAATCGATGGCATTGCAGGCCGCGCTCAGCCGGGCCCCTGCCGAGGTGCGGGCACGTGAAGAAGCCCGCGCCCGCACGCTGGTGGAGCGGGAAAACGAAGCCGCCGCGCAGGCGCGCATCGAATTCGAACGCAAGGCGGCGGAAGCCCTGCAGGCCCGACTGCAGGCGGAGTCGGAAATGCGCGATGCCGCGATGCGGCGCGAACAGGCCGAATCCAGCGCCGCCTCGGCTGCGCTGGCACGGCGCGACGCCGAAGCGAGCATTCTTGCCGCCACCGAATCGCGCATCCGTGCCGAGCGGGAATTGCAGCAGCTGGCATTGAGCCGCGTCGAAGCGGAACACCAGGCCGACCTGCAGGCGCGCCGGCGTGCCGACGCCGAGGCGCGCGCCGCCGAGGAAGCCAATCAAAGGGTGCGCCTGGAGCAGGCGATGGAAGAAGCCGCCAAAGCGCGCGGCGAGGAAGAGCAGCGCGCCCGCGCACTGTCCGAGCGCCGGCTTGAACTGGAACGCGCAGCGGCGAAGATGGCCGCAGACAAGGCGGCGGCGGAACAGCAGGCCTGCGTGCGCGCGGCCGAACACGCCGAAATGCAGCGTCAGGCGGCCGACATGGCGGCTCGCAAGGCGCAGGAAGCCACGGAGCATGCGAAGGCCGAACGCCGCCGCGCCGAGGCCGAACAGCAGGCAGTCGAAGCCCTGCAGGCAAGAATTCGCGCCGAAGAAGATGCCGCGGTCGCGGCGCAGGGCCGGGCAGAGGCGGAAAGGCAGCATGCCAGCGTGCTGCGCATGCAGGAGCAGACCGACCGGGCCTGCCGGTCTGCTCGGGAAGAAGAGATTGCCGCTGGCAAGCTGGCTCTCGCCAAGGCAATCGAAAGCGCCGATGCCCAGCGCCAGGCAGCGGCAGCCGCGGTGCAGCAAGCGCGCGAGGCGGTTGAAATGGCCAAGCTGGAACGCCGGCGCGCACTTGATGAAGCGCAGGCGCTCACGGTTCTCCGGCAGAAGGCGGAAGTCGAGCGGCAAAAGGCCGCGGCGGCCTGCCAGGCACTGGAAGCGGCACAGCTGCGGCTGGCGGCGGAGCAGGCGTCGCTGCTTCAGGAACAGCAGCGGACCAAGGCCGAACGGCAGCGCGCCGCCGAATTGACTGCTAGGGAAGAACTCGACCGCGCCGCACAGGCGGCAGCCGCTGCGGAAGCCACTGCGCTGCATCATGCCAATGAACAAGCCAGGGCGGCGGTGGATTACAAGCGCAAGGCGGCGCTGGCAGCGCTGCTCAAGGCCAAGGAGGCGACCGAGGCAGCAGGTGCCGAACGCAAGCGAGTCGAGCTTGAGCAGCAGGCACTGCAGGCGGAACAGGAACGGCGCCGGGCGGAAGAAGCCCTGCGCGAAGAAACCGAGGCGCGCTTGCGCGCAGAGCGCGAACAGGCGCTGCTGCTGCAGGAGCGGCAGCTTCAGGAAGGCAACGCGCGCGAGGCACTGGAAGCGCGTTCCGCCGCGGAAAAGCTCGAGCTTGAACAGGCGGCCCTGAAAGCCGTGCGGGAACGCGCGGCCGCGGAGGCGGCGGAAGCGCGCGCGCATGAGGCAAGCGAACTTGCACGTGTCGAGCAAGCCCGCGCCGCAGCGGAACAGCAGGCGCTGGAAGCCGTGCGCAATACCCTGGACGCAGAACGCGCGGCGCACGAGGAAGCCGTGATGCGGGCCCGCGCCGAGGAAGAGCGGGCCGCAGCCGTGCGCCTGCGCGAGCAGGCCGAACATTCGGCGCGCCAGGCGGTCGAGGTCCGGCTCGCCGCCGAACGGCATGCGGCGCAGCAGGCCGCCGAACGCGCCGAACTCGAGCGCAAGGCGGCGCAGGCGGCGCTGGGGAAAGTGCGCGAAGCGATGGAGCTGGCCCGGGTCGAAAAACAGCGGATCGCTGCTGAACAGGCGGCGCTTGCGGCCATCCGCGAAAAGCTGGCGGCGGAGCAGGCACTGCGGGATGAAAGCGAGGCGCGCGCCCGCTCCGAGCGCGAGCTGGCCAGCATGCTGGCCGACCGCGAGGCGGCCGAGCGTTCCGCTCGCGAGGCGAGGCAGGAGCAGGCTGCGGCGGAAAAGGTTTCGCTGGAAAAGGCGGCGGAGCATGCCCAAGCGCAGCGCCGTGCCGCCGAATTGTCGCGAGCCAGGGCGGAGCAGGCCATTGCCCTCGCCAAGGCCGAACAGCAACGCGCCGACGCTGAGCGCCGCGTGCTGGAAGGGCTGCAGGAAAAGGTTGCGGCGGAACAGGCGGCGGTGCAGCATGCGCAGCAGCGTGCCGCAGCCGAGCATGACATGGTGCTTATCCAGCGGCAGCGCGCCGACGCCGAGCGCGAAATGCGCGAAGCCGGCGAAGCGAAATGCGCGGCCGAGAAGCAACTGTTCGACAGAACGGCTGAACAGGCCGAACTGCAGCGCCGAACCGCCGAGCTTGCCATTGCGCGCGCGCGCGAGGCGGTGGCGCTGGCAAGCGCTTCGCGCCAGCGTGCCGCGGCCGAGGAAAAGACGCTGGCGGCGCTGCGGGACAAACTCAAGCTGGAACAGGAACGCACTGCCGCCGAGCAGCAGGCGCTGGCCGCGATCGACGCCAGGATGGAATCCGAAAGCCGTGCGCATGCCGATGCCCTGGCCGCTGCGCGCTGTGCCGACGAGCAGGCGACGGTGACCCGTGCGCGCGAAGAGCGCGCGCGCAATGACCGCCTTGCCATCGAAGCGCGGCTTGCGGCGGAAAAGCAATTTCTTGAAGCGTCGGCCGAGCAGGCGCGCCGCAACAGCGAAGCGGCCGATGCCGCGGAAGCGAAGGCACGCGAAGCGATCGCACTGGCGCGCATTGAAAGCGCACGCGCCAAGGCCGAGCAGGCCGCGCTGGACGCGATCCGGGAAAAGATGGAGTCCGAAGCCATCGCGCTGGAACATGCGCAACAGCGCGCGCTCGCGGAACGCGAAGCGGCGGAACTTGCCATGCAGCGCATGAAGGCCGAAGCGGAAGCGCTGACGGCCGAAGAACTGCAGGCGGCTGCCGAACAGCGTGCGCTGGACGCTGCCCGCAGCCGCAGGGCGGAAGCCGAAAGCGGCGCGAACGCGGCGGAAGAGCGGCGCCGCGCCTGCGACCGGGAGCGCGAAGCCGCGCACGCGACCACGAAAGCGCTGCTCGAGCGCCTGAATGCCGATGTCGCCAAGCTGGGCGACTGGAGGCAGCGTGCCGAGGCGGTGCTCGCCGAAGCGCCGGTTCCGGCCCGGGAAGGATTATTCATCCGCCGTCCTGTCGTTGCGCTTATGAGCGGCGTCGCCTTTGCCGTCGGCGTGGCCGCCTCGGCATGGTTCATCCAGGATGGCGGCACTGCGCCTGTCAGCGTCGAAGGCACCCAGGCTCCGGTCGCGGTGAGCACCGATTCCGCTGAACACGGCGCCATGCTTGTCCCCGCAAGCCTGCGCATGAGCTATCAGCTCGAACAGCGCGAACCGGGCCGGTAAGCGCGCCGAGTTCGTCTTCCTGGCGGGGTTCACCCTGCCAGGAACAAGCGGCAAGGTCCGGCAAAATGGCGTAATGCGGGCACTGCGGTTAGAATTGCTGCGGTGCTGCAGGGATGGCGCTCCGGCGCCGACGCTGCGTTGCCTCTCTGGCAAAGCCGCAGTTCATTGACCATCCGGCTGTTGTAGCGGCATTCGCAATGCGGCCGGATACGCGAACTCTTGTATCGCGCACCCGGTTTTTGCTTCAAAATAACACCCATCGAATCATGATTTTCTCGCCCCGTCGCATGTCCAAAATCCGTTTGCGTCCTGCCATCAGTAAAAGCATCGTTCTGTCAGGACTGCTGACCGCGTTATGCGCCGCCCCCGCCATCGCGGACGACGCAGCCGATATCAACAGGTTCATGCGCGCCGGCCAATACGGCGAGGCCTTGAGCAAGATCGATGCCGCTCTTGCGCGGACGCCCCGCGATGCGCAACTGCGCTTCCTGAAGGGCGTGATCCTGGCCGAGCAGAACAAGTCCGCCGAAGCGATCGCGGTCTTTGCCAAGCTGACGGAAGACCATCCGACCCTTCCCGAACCGTACAACAACCTCGCCGTTCTCTATGCGGCGACCGGCCAGTACGACAAGGCGCGCGGCGCGCTCGATTCCGCGATACGCACCAATCCGACGTACGCCACCGCCTACGAAAACCTCGGCGATGTGCATGCGAAGCTTGCGAGCCAGGCTTATGACAAGGCCTTGCAACTGGACTCCGGCAACAGCGCGGCGAAGTCCAAGCTCACGCTGATGCGTTCGCTGGTCAGCGTCAACGGCGTCGCCGGAAATGTCAAGCCATCGTCGAATCCGCCGAAGCCGCACGAACAGATCGTGGCCTCCGCACCGAAACCTGCGCCTGCCGCGGTTCCTGCTCCCGCGCCATCGGCCCCGGCCCCGGCTCCCGCCCCGGCAGCCAAGCCTGCGGACCAGGTCGCCGCCGCGAAGCCCGAACCCGCCAGGCCCGCTCCCGTGAAGCCGGAGAAGCAAGACAAGCAGGACGCCTCGAAGGAAGCCAAATCGGCGGCCAAGCCGGCGCCGGAAGGCAACGCCGGGCGCGACGAGGTGATCGAAGCCGTCCAGGACTGGGCAAAGGCCTGGAGCGCGCAGGACGTCAAGGGATATCTGAATGCCTATGGCAGCGATTTCCAGGTACCGAACGGGCAGGCCCGCAAGGCGTGGGAAGAGGAACGCCGCAACCGCATCGTCGGCAAGGGCCGCATCAATGTGAAGATCGAATCGCCGCAGGTCAGCGTCAACGGCAGCACAGCCACCGTCAAGTTCCGGCAGGTTTACCTGTCGGATCGGCTTACCGCCAACACCCGCAAGACCCTGGTGCTGACCAAGCAAGCCGGGAAATGGAAGATCAAGCAGGAAGTCACGGGCGGCTGATGTTTCGCTTTCAATCACATAAGCCGCTTGTCCGGCGCGGCCTAGTCATCGGCCTGTCGTGTTCGCTTGCGGCGGGACTGGGCTTGTCGGGCCCCGCAGCGGCGTCGAGTCCTGCGATCCGGGAAGCGATGCAGGCAGTCGCTTCCAAGCCTGATCCCGAAGCCCTGCTCATCGAGGTCTACAGGGAACTCGGCGCCAATCATCTGCGCAAGGCGCTGGAAAAGGCGGATCAGCTGGTCGAAGCTTATCCCAATTTCCGCCTCGGCCACCTGATCCGCGGCGACCTGCTGCTGATGCACAGTCGGCCCGTCTCGACGCTGGGCGCCGTGATCGGCCCCGAAGACAAGCTCAAGAATCTGCGCGAAGAAGCGATGGTGCGCCTGAAGTCCCTGCGCGAGCGTCCCGATCCGGATCTGATCCCGCGACAGGTGCTGCAGCTGCGCGAGGACCAGAAACACGTGCTGCTGGTCGATGCCAAGCGCTCCCGGCTTTACGTGTATGCCCACCAGGCAGGGCAGCTGAAGCTGGTCACCGACTACTACATCAGCCAGGGCAAGTATGGCGTGAACAAGCTCAGGGAGGGCGATCAGAAAACCCCGGTCGGCATCTATTACATCACCAGCCGTCTCTCAGGTACGCGCCTGCCGGACTTCTACGGATCGGGCGCGCTGCCCATCAATTATCCGAATGAGTGGGACAAGCTCAACGGCCGCAGCGGTTCGGGCATCTGGCTGCACGGCACGCCGTCGGACAGTTTCAGCCGGCCGCCATTATCTTCCGACGGCTGTGTCGTGCTCACCAATCCCGACCTGTACAGGCTGTCCAGCTCTGTCGAGATCGGCAAGACGCCGGTCGTGATCAGCGAGAGCATCGATTTCGTCAACAAGACCAAATGGGAGAATGACCGTGCCGTCGCGGCGCGCATCCTCGACGGCTGGCGCCAGGACATCGAAAGCCTGAACCCGCTGCGCATCGCCCAGAATTATTCCCGCCAGTTCAAGTCGGATCGCGGCGAGGATCTCGATGCCTGGCTCGGCAAACACCAGCAATCGCTCGGCAAGGTCAAGGCATTGAAGCTTACGCTGCGCGACATGACGCACTTCTTCTATCCCGGCCGGGATGACATGATCGTGAGTACGTTTACCCAGGAAACATTGGTGGGAAAAAACAGAAGCACCTTGCGCAAGCGCCAGTACTGGACGAAGGAAGGCGCAACCTGGAAAGTGGTGCACGAAGTCAATCTCTGATGCAAGCTCAAGCCGTCCCGAAGTGGATTCGTCTCCTTTCTCTTCGGTCAAACTGCCATCGCATGTTCGTCATCCATGGCTACGCCATGGATGCATCCCGCACCTTGCCCGCACAGCCAGTCATAGAAGTCAGCCGTGGCGCCGTGTCTTCGGATAGGGATGCATATGAGCCAACTCAAGCGTGCGATTGATTCCATCTTTGGCATGTGGCAAATCTCATACCTCTCCTCTATCCTGTTGAACCACTGAAGTGCCGCGTTGTCTTTCCTGACATAAGTAACCGTTTCATCAGGCTGGTTTAACATGCGGTGCCCATATTGCGGAACGGAAAATTCCGTCCAGGTTTGCGTGCGGTGCGAGCGTTCGCGCGCTGTCCGCAACGCCTCGCCATATACAACCGACCCCCGCGCGGCCTCCATGCCATACGGGAACCGCAACGGCCCGATGAGCAGGAAGAGCGCGAACGTTTTTGCCGCTTCGTTGCCTGCAACGGCGACTATTGCATTGCTTCGGAGGACACGTTACTTGACCGGCCATTCTTCATCGATGCCCCCACCGGATCCCTCTGCGCCTGGACGCGGCGCGCCGCAGGCAGGATCGACGCATGCCGGTGCGGCCTATCCTTCGAAGGAGGGCGGTCCGTCGCATCCCCATCCCGCCCAGGAACAGCGCCACGCCAGCGGGGCCTTCGATGCCTCGGCATACTCTTCCGGCCCCTTGCCCCCGAATCCGGCTTATGAGGAATTCCAGCGCGAGTATGCGGCACGATACGCGCCGTACAGCGAGCCCGTGGTCAGCCGGCGGCGCAAGGGTTTTCGTGCAATCCATATGGCACTGATTTTCACGCTCGGCGCTGCGGCCGGGTTGACCGGCGCGTGGTGGGCCGATTCTTCCGACCAGCAGTCGGCGGCGTACTCGCCGGTACCCGGCATTGCATCCGCCAAGCCCGACTTGCCGCCGTACGAACAATTGATCCGGCGCGATGGTTCGCTGGGTGCGTCTGGCAGTTCAGGCACGCAGGGTGTGCGGGGCATCCGTCCCGGCGAACTGCCCTATGACGGCAAGCCGCCTGCGGAAGACGAGGAGGTGATTGCCTCCGCGCCGGCCACGTCATTGTCATCAGCGGGGATCTCATCCGGTGCCGGCGGCGAGGAAGACGATGCGGCTGCGGGGCAGTCAAACCAGCCGTCGGCTGCCGCTCCGGCACCCGAGAAGGCGAAGACTCCGCCTGTTGCCGCTGTGACTCCCGCAGCTCCTTCGGCCACTGCAGGTCGAGCGGCAGGATCGGGGGCGGCAGATGTGCAGGTGAAGGAAGCCAATACCCGGGCATCCGGCCCGAGCGCGCCTGCCAAACGCACAGCCGTTGCAAAGAATGCGAAAGATCAGGAAATCGAACGCATCCGCCGCCAGGCCGACGATGAGCTTAAGAAGAAGGGCAGCGCGCCGCGCCGTGCTAATGAGGAACGCCCTGCGACGCGCGTCGCCCAGAAAAATCAGGGCGGCGGCCAGTCGTCGAATGCGCCGTCTTCGTCGAATAATCACAAGGTCATGCTTGCCCAATGTGAAGCGGCACCGAATATTTTCAGGCGTGAACAGTGTAAATGGAAACTGTGCAACGGCATGTGGGGCAAGAATGGCTGCCCTTCGTACGCCAAGCCAAATAATTTCTATAAGTATTGATAGTTGGAACAAAGTAATCACATCATTGCTCCATACCGGAGCGGTGATCCTGCGCTTCGTCCTCGTTCCTCCTCCTGGCCCTCGTTTTCCGTAACGCCAAGGGCCGTCTTATTAAATCCCTTGTTTAATTCATCATTGAAGTTTAAGCGGTTTGTTAAGACTTGCATCTCCAGTGTTGCGCCGTTCGTACATAGTATGTACATCGGTAAATACTAAGTAGCATTTCCCAATGAAAAGTTCGAACATTGTTTAAATAAACATTTGCCGCAAGGGAAGTTTGTTGTACTATGTTCGTACATTCTGTTAAAGGAATTTCTATGAAGACTGCAATACGCAAGATGGGTAATTCGCAAGGGATATTAATTCCCAAGCCGTTCTTGTTGCAGACCGGTCTTGATATCGGCGAAGTGGATATCGACGTGGAAAACGATACGATCGTAATTCGCAAGCCGAAGAAAAAAGCGCGCGAGGGATGGGCAGAGGCATGCCAGAAGATCGCGGCGAGCGCGGCGGAGCAGGCAATCGCCTGGCCGCTGATTACGAATGACGCAGATGCTGGATTTTCATGGTAAAGCGCGCCGATGTTTGGCTGGTTGATTTCGAAAAGCCGGTCGGAAGTGTGACGCAGCAGCGCTGGCCGTGCGTCATCGTATCCCCGGAAGAAATGGATGAATACCTGAGCACGCTGATCGTGGCGCCGATGAGCACCCACGATATGCCGGCGCCATTCAGGATTCCCGTCATGTTCATGGGCAAGCAGGGAATGATCCTGCTTGATCAGATCTGTACGCTGGAAAAGGCGCGGTTGATAAGGAAGCTGGGTGTGATCGGCGATGACACCATGGCTAAGACCCTCGAAGTATTGCAAGAAGTTTTCGCTTATTAAGATAAGGACGATTCACATGGCCAATGATTACCTGTCCGAGATTCGCGATGTTAATCTCAGCTACCTTATGATCGCTCAGCAGATGATTCGTGACGATCGCGCCGAAGCCATTTTCAGGCTTGGCATCAGCGGCGAGATCGCCGACCTGATCGCAGGCATGAGCAATGCGCAGGTGCTGAAGATGGCAAGCTGCAATGTCATGCTTTCGCGCTTCCGCTTTAACGATACCGCCATCCTCTCCACGCTGCTGCGCGACAAGGCCGGCGCGACAGGCGCTCCCGTGCATGCGTCCATCATCATGGCTTCGCAGGCGCCGGAAGCCCTGGTTTGACGAGGCAAATGGCGTGACCATCTGCAAGCGCTGCGTACGAATGTCGTTGCCGCTTCTTTCCGCGATACGCGGGAAGAAGGCGGCGGTGCATACGCGTGCTTGTGCATGGTCTCTCCCGGCCTTGCGTTTCTGCGCCGGCTCGAACGGAGGCTGAAATGCATGCCTTGGACGTCGTCGACAATCCGCTGCACTGGGAAACCGAGCGTCAGAATCGCATTCACCAGGAAGCGGTCGAGCAAAGAAAGAAGCTCGCCGGCACGGGCGCAGGTACTGCGCCACGAAGCCTGTCTCGCAATGACGGTATGTCCAACAATACCGAAGCGGCACTTGCGGCCGACTCCGGGCAGAGGAGCTTCCTCGGCGATGCCGAACGCCTCCGCTACTACTGGATCGACAAGGTCCTGCGCATTCCGCGCATCCGATCCGCACTGATTCCTCTTGACGAAACAAGCGAAGCCGACAGCTGGAGCAAGCCGCTCTCGCTGAAGAAAGCCGATATTGAGCCGTTTGCCTCGTTCTTCCGCGGCTATTGCCGGTCGCGCCTGTTCCTGGAGCCGGTAAGCCTGCGCGCCGGCCAGATCGACAGCAGCGAAGCATTGCAGCTCGATTTTCCGGTGCGGGCGCTATTCGAACTCAGGGGCTTCGACGCGAAGTTCATTTTCGACCCGCCGGTACAGATTGATGCGCAGATTGAATTTCACGATCTTGAGGAAGACTTGCGCGAGTGCCGCGATCATGCGCGCATGCGGCTGTTGATCGAGATGGCGGAGAGCATGCACGACAAGCAGCTCGAGCAGGCCGTCGCCAGGGGGCGTGAGATGGGCGACGCCTTGCACGATGCACTGATGGGCGAGGGCCATGTCAATCTCATTCGCGCGTGGGAGCGTGTCCATCAGCGCAAGCCCACCATACAGGAACTGCATCTGATGCTGACGACCGGCCGCATCAGCGTCGAGCAACGCCAGGATGCTGCCTCCACATCGACCAGGCACCGGCCTGCTCCCGCACCCGTGGCGGAAGAGCGGCGGGCCGAGGCAATGCCGAGAAGGGCGGTTCCGATTACACCACGCGCCGCCGCGCCTCAGCCTCAGGCAGCGGCCATTCCCGTCGAACAGCATGTTCCGGAAGAGGAAGCCGGCACGAATGTGTCTGCAAGCGAGGCCAAGGCAGCGTCGTCATCGTCGCGTGTCCGCCAGGTCTTCCTGTATCTTCTTCATGCCGCGGTCGGCGGCGCCGCGCTTGTTGCGTACACCTGGTATTTCTGAAATTTTCCGAACATTCTGAAAAGAAGCGGACAGGCTTTGAGCGGGCTGGTCCGTAAGCTTGCCTGGAGCCATGTACGCGATGGAGGCGGATGATTCGTGAGGTTTCGCCGGAGAGCGATGTGCAAGCGGTAGATGCATGTAATGCGCGCAAACAATGCGTGCAAATAGCTTGCGCAAACAGAAAAGGGTCTAAGCTTTCACTTAGACCCTTCGTATTCTGGTAGGCCGTGCGGGACTCGAACCTGCGACCAACGGATTAAAAGTCCGCTGCTCTACCAACTGAGCTAACGACCCAACGAGGCCCGCATTATAGCAACATTCGCCGAAATTGGTAGGCCGGCAGTGGAAAAATTATTCATCGGCCGCCAAGTAATGTCGGACTGCATGTTGTTGTGCCGCGCAGTACATACTACGTTAATACAAGTTTTAATTTTGTTCTTACTTGATTCTAAAGATGCCGTAGCACATGGCAATGCCATGAGCCTGTTCAGGTCAACGCGGACGTGACCTTCAGCACTTCATCCGCAGTCGTTACGCCTTCGCTGATCTTCAGCGCGCCGGCGATTCGCAGCGGCATCATGCCGTCATTGATGCTCTGCCGGCGCAGCGCATGGATGTCGGTCTCTTCCCTGATCAGCTTCGAGAAGGGCTGGGTGATCGTGAGAAGTTCGTACAGGCCGGTGCGTCCGCGGTATCCGGTTTGCCGGCATTCCGGACAGCCGACCGGGCGATACACGGTCGTTGGCTTGGGCAACGTCCATCCTTCCGCCAGGCCGGCCCAGACATCGTCGTTCAATTCTCCATCCGGCTTCTTGCAGTCCGGGCAAAGCGTGCGCACCAGGCGCTGGGCCATGATGCCCACCAGGGTCGCCTCCAGCAGGTAGTAGGGCACGCCAAGTTCGAGCAGGCGCATCACGGCCGACGGCGCGTCATTGGTATGCAGGGTCGACAGCACGAGGTGCCCGGTCAGCGCCGCCTGTATCGCCATCTCGGCCGTTTCCAGGTCGCGGATCTCGCCCACCATGATGATGTCCGGATCCTGCCGCATCAGCGCGCGCACGCCGTCGGCGAAGGAAAGGTCGATGCCGTGCTGGACCTGCATCTGGTTGAAGCTGCCTTCCACCATCTCGATCGGATCTTCGACGGTGCAGACATTGACCTCGGAAGTGGCCAGTGCCTTGAGGGTCGTGTACAGCGTCGTGGTCTTGCCCGATCCGGTGGGGCCGGTGACGAGAATGATGCCATGCGGACGCGCCGTCAGCGCATCCCAGCGCTTGGCATCGTCCGGCGGGAAGCCAAGCTCGGGCAGCGTCTTGACCACCACATCGGGATCGAAGATGCGCATCACCAGCTTCTCGCCGAAGGCGGTCGGCAGCGTGGACAGCCGCAATTCGATTTCCTGGCCACCGGCGGTCCGCGTCTTGATGCGGCCATCCTGCGGCCGGCGCTTCTCGATCACGTCCATGCGGCCAAGCAGCTTGACGCGCGCGGTCATTGCGATCATCACCGCGATCGGTACCTGGTAGACCTGGTGCAGCACGCCGTCGATGCGGAAGCGGATCACGCCGAGGTCGCGCTTCGGTTCGAGGTGGATGTCGGAGGCACGCTGCTCGAATGCATACTGCCACAGCCAGTCGACGATATTGACGATGTGCTGGTCATTCGCATCGAGCGTCTTGTTGGTTTTCCCAAGTTCGACCAGCTGCTCGAAATTGCTGCGCAAGGACACATCCTGGTTACCGAACTTGTTGGCACCCTTGATGGACTTGGCCAGCGTGAAGAACTGCGCGGTGTACTGGGCGATGTCGAGCGGGTTGGCGACCACCAGTCGCACGCTGCGCCGGGTGATCTTGGCGATCTCGGCTTCCCATTCCACGGCCAGCGGCTCGGCGGTGGCGATCACCACGTCGGTGGGCGTCAGTTCCACGGGCAGGATGTTGAAGCGGCTCGCGTAGGTGGCCGACATCACATCAGCCACCTTGGTGAAATCGATCTTCAGCGGATCGATGCGGAAGAACGGCAGCTTCACCTTGCCGGCCATCCACTCGCTCAGCCAGTCCAGCGTCAGCAGCCGGTGCGGCGGCGCAGCCGACTGCAGCTTGCACTGCGCGACGGCGGTCAGCGGATGCATGGTGACAGTGGCATTCCGGAGCAGGGCTTGCGCCTGGTGGAAGAGCGCTTTCGCATCAGCCTTGGTCACGATGCCGTCGGCGAGCAGCCAGCTGAATATCTGCTGCAGGTCGATGCTCCGCGCTGCGGGCTTCGCAGCAGGGCTGCCGGATTGCTCGAGTCTCGCGTTCATGGCTTTCCTTGTTTTTCCAGCTTGTCCAGGCGCAGCTGATGCCAGGTCTGCATGCCGGTGACCCAGGATTTCGTGGGCAGCTTGGTGGCGGCCTTGATCTGCGCGGCGCGTTCGTGCAAGGACTTGAAGTCGAGCTCGGGCCTGGTCTTGAACGCCACGACCACCACATTGCCTTCATGGACCGGCGCCAGGCACAGCGTGTCGGCGAAGGCATAGCGCATGGCCTTGTAATTCTTGTTGTAGCTGGGATGGTCGCCGAACAGGTTGACGGTCATGATGCCGTGCGGCTTCAGGCAGGCGGCGCAGGCTTCATAAAACTCCGGCGTGTCGAGCACCGGCCCCTTCACGGTGGCGTCGTAGAGATCGACCTGGAGCGCATCGAGCGTGCCGTGGTTGGCCGGGTCGGTGACGAAATCCATCGCATCCATCTCGCGTATCGACAGCCGCTCGTCTTCCTGCGGCAGCTTGAACATCGAGTGGCAGACGGTGATGACGGCAGGATTGAGTTCGACCGCCGTCACGCGGGCGTCGGGAAACTGCCGGTAGCAGAATTTGGTCAGCGCGCCGGTGCCGAGGCCGAGCTGGGCGACGTGGGAGGGCTGTTCGATGAACAGCATCCAGGACATCATCTGCTGCGCGTATTCCAGTTCGATCCAGTCCGGCTTGCGCTTGCGCATCGCCCCTTGTATCCATTCGGTACCGAAATGCAAGAAAACCACGCCGTCCTGTTCCGAAAGGGTAATAGGAGCGAACTTGGGCTTGCGCGGCGCCTTGGGGGCCACCTCTGGCTTGCCCGACTTGCCTGGGCCGGCCTTGCGGTTGGCTTGCGCTTCCATGGAATTGCGTTTGATGAGCATGGCGATGTGGCAATCTGCCGTCCGTCGGCAGGACGGACGAGAAAAAATGTTTCTGTCATTCTACAGAATGATGTTCTTCCATTGCGCCAGTTTTTCTTCAAAGGAAAGCTGGGCGTTGGCCGGGGAAGACGAAGGCAACACCAGTGTTTCAAAGCCTGCATCGGCGAAGTAGGGCGCGTACTTTCCGGAAGTCTTGCCATTGAAGCAAACCCGACGCAGCGCAGGCGCTTCATGGCGCAGCACCGCGAAGTCATTGGCCTGGGCCTGCCGGATATCGGCATCCAGGCTGCCTTCGCGCTCGCACAGCGCGATCACGTCCCACAGGCCGATGCCGTGGCCGAGCAGCTGCCTGAGCCTTTGTTCGTAGGGCAGGCCGGCGAACGGATCGTTCAGCACCGCCGAAAGCAGGCGCCAGAACTGGTTGCGCGGATGCGCATAGTATTGCTGCGCGGTCAGCGAGGCGGCGCCGGGAAAGCTGCCGAGAATCACGATGCGCGTGGATTGGTCGAGGACCGGCGGAAAACCGGCCAGCAGGGCGCTCTGCGGGATCGGGGTAACGGGCATGCTCCATTGTAGCCGCTGGCTTTCTGGACCGTGGCGGGGCGGCGTCGATCCGGACGCTGGTTTAATATGTCGTTATCGGAAAGACCACCAGCGGGAGAAAAACATGTCCAGAAAGGTCATCCTCATCACCGGCGGCAGCCGCGGCATCGGCGCCGCGACCGCCCAACTTGCTGCCACCCAGGGGTATGCGGTGTGCATCAGCTATCTCGGCAATCGCGCAGCCGCAGATGAAGTCGTGCAGGCCATCCTCAATGCCGGCGGCGAGGCGATCGCGGTGCAGGCCGATGTGTCGTCGCAGGAGGATGTCGTGCGGCTGTTCGGCGCGGTCGACCAGTCGCTCGGCGACATCGACGCGCTGGTCAACAATGCCGGCATTCTCGAACACCAGATGCGCGTGGAAGACATGGACGCGGGTCGGCTGGCCCGCGTCTTCGCCACCAATGTCACCGGCAGCTTTCTGTGCGCCCGCGAGGCGGTGCGGCGCATGTCGACCGCGCGCGGCGGACGCGGCGGCTCGATCGTCAACCTGTCGTCCATCGCCGCCAAGCTGGGCGCGCCGAACGAGTATGTCGATTACGCCGCATCCAAGGCCGCCATCGATGCGATGACCATCGGCCTGGCCAAGGAAGTGGCGGCCGAAGGCATACGTGTCAACGCGGTGCGGCCCGGCGTCATCTACACCGAAATCCATGCCAGCGGCGGCGAGCCGGGCCGTGTCGACCGCGTCAAGGAAGCCGTGCCGATGAAGCGCGGCGGCGACGCGATCGAAGTAGCCAATGCCGTCCTGTGGCTGCTGTCCGATCAGGCTTCCTACACCACAGGCTCGTTCATCGATGTCGCCGGCGGCCGCTGAAACCGGCGGCAGCGCCTGCATGTTCCTCTGGCACGGCAGGGCGCTCATCGTCGGGCCCGGCATCGATTCCTCGCCGCATGCGCATTTCGCGGTGCAGCTGACCCTGGGGCTCGATGGACCGTTCCGCGCGCGCAGGGGCTCGGATCAGCCTTGGCTGGAAACCAGAGCCGCGGTGTTTGCGCCCAATGACGCGCACCAGATCGACTGCGGCGGCGCGATGCTGGCGCACCTGTTCGTCGAGATGCCGCTGCGCCAGCAGGCGATAGCCACCGTGCTGCCTGCCCAATATCATGCGTTGCCGCATTTCGCTTCGATTCGACATGCGCTCGACTCGGCGCGCCGCGGCCTGCTGGATGTGGAAGGCGCCGAGCGGGCCGCCGCGCAGTGGCTAGATTGCGCGGTGCCGCAGGCCTACTCGCCGCCGGCCTACGATGCCCGCATCGCCGGCGCGCTGGAATGGCTCGCCGCCCATCCCGGCAGCGAGCCGAGCGGGGCCATCCTTGCCGGGCAAGTGCATCTGTCCGAGAGCCGCTTTACCCACCTGTTCCGCCAGCAGACGGGCATGTCGCTGTCGCGCTACCTGCTGTGGATGCGCCTGCTGTCCGGTGTGGCGGCCGTGGCCCGGGGCGCCAGCGTGACGGCCGCCGCCCATGAGGCCGGCTTCGCCGACCTGGCGCACATGAGCCGCAGTTTCCGCAGTACCTTCGGCGTCATGCCGTCGGAACTGCAAAAGATGACGATTGCGTTCAAGCAGATGTCGCAGCGAGATCCTAAGATGATGGTAAAGAGCGATTGAAAAAATCGCCTGACCAACCTATTCAAGGAGACCGTCATGGAAACAATTGCGCAGCGGCAGGTCGATGCCTTGCTGGACAAGTACGGTGAGAGCCATCGCAATCCCGCCAACGAACTGATTCATGTGATCTGCATCCCGGCCATCATCTTTTCCTTCCTTGGCCTGCTCTGGAGCCTGCACCCGCTGGCGGCGCTGGCCATCACCATCATTTCCCTCATCTACTATCTCCGCCTGTCTGTATCGTTCGCGCTCGGCATGGTGTTGATGTCCGGCTTCATGCTGTGGATGCTGTCGCTGCTGCCGCAGGCGCACGTGCTGAGCATCTCGCTGGCGGTATTCGTGGTTTCCTGGATCGGGCAATTCATCGGTCACAAGATCGAGGGCAAGAAGCCATCCTTCTTCGACGACTTGCGCTTCCTGCTGATCGGCCCGCTGTTCGTGCTGGCCATCCTGTACCGCCGCATGCATATTGCATACTGATCGCAGCGCGATCATTGCGCGGATGAAGATCGCGATCTTCGGCGCCGGCTCGATCGGCGTCTATGTCGGCGTCTCCCTGCTGGCAGCCGGCGCCGATGCGGTGCTGATCGGGCGCCCGCGCATGCATGCGCGTATCGCCAGCGAAGGCGTGCGGCTGACCGACCTGCGCGGCGCCGACCTGGAGGTCGATGCAGGCCGCATTCCCTATAGCGAAGGCGCAGATGCGCTGAAGGATGCCAGCCTGATCCTGGTCACCGTCAAGAGCGCCGATACCGTCGCCGCCGCAGCGGCGATATGCGCGCATGCCCGTTCCGATGCCTTGGTGATCAGCCTGCAAAACGGCGTCGGCAATACCGATGTGCTGCGCGCGGCCTTGCCGGGGCGAAGTGTGCTGGCCGGCATGGTGCCGTTCAATGTCGTGCAGATGCCGGGCAATCGTTTCCATCGAGGCACCGAAGGCGAACTGATGGTGGAAGCCTCGCCGAGGCTGGCGCCATGGCTGGATTTATTCCGCAACGCAGGCCTGCCCCTGCTCGAACGCGACGATTTCACCCCGGTACAGTGGGGCAAGCTGCTGCTGAATCTGAACAATCCAATTAATGCGCTGTCCGGCTTGCCACTGAAGGCGGAACTGTCGCAGCATGCGTATCGGCGCTGTCTTGCATTGCTGATCGGCGAGGCGCTTGCGGTCCTGAAGGCCGCGGGCATCAGGCCGGCAAAGGTGGCGCGGGTGGCGCCCGGCCTGTTGCCCGTGCTGCTGCGGCTGCCCGACTTCCTGTTCCTCCGGGTGGCGGGCGCCATGCTCGACATCGATCCGCAGGCACGCTCCTCGATGTGGGAAGACCTGCAGGCCGGGAGACGCACCGAGGTCGATTACCTCAACGGCGCAGTGGCGCACCTGGCGCAGGCCCACGGCCGGACTGCGCCGCTGAATGCCCGCATCGCGGCGCTGATCCGCGAAGCCGAGCAGGGAAACGGGAGGCGGTTCAGCGGCAGCGAACTGCTGGCGGCGCTGCAAACCGGGACCGGCCAGCCGGACGGTGCTAGCCGCGTCGGTCGCTGACTCTCGCCCTAACCGATCATGCCGGTTTCATGGCCGCCCAGGCGGCATCCGCGAACACCTCCCGATAAGCCTTGATGTCGGTTTTCGCCCTGCCCGACAGCCACAGGCGAGCATAGTCGTGCGCCGGACCGGTCATCAGCGAGCCGTAGAGTTCCATCGGCAATTTCCTGATGCGGCCGGCATCGACGTGCGGCTGGAACCATCCCATTACCGATTCGAAATGCGAGCGGGTCTGCTCGCGCAGTTCATCGGCCATGCCGCCGCGTGCAAGCACACCGCGCCCGTAGAGCACGAAGCGAGCCTTGTCCGGATTGGCGGATACCCAGTCGGCATAGGCGTGGGCGATGGACCTGACGCCTTGTTCCGCGGTGGTCGCAGCGTTCAACAGGTCGCGCTGGTAGGCATGATGCTCCGTCAGCGCCGCCACATACAGCGCCGCGGCGATGCTTTCCTTGTTGCCGAAGTGATGGTACATGCTGCCGATGCTGGCCCCCGAACGCTCACGGATCATGTCGATGGTAGTGGCCTCAATGCCTTGCTCGGTGAAACAGGCGAGGGCGGCATCGAGGATTTCCTGCTTTCTGCTTTTCTTTTCGACGGTCATTTCCGGTTCTGCGAGACGAATGAAATTCCGGATTGACTAGAATATTATTCTAGAATATGATTCTAGAACGGTATTCCGGCAATCCGACACACCCCAACCATACCGCGACTGCGCGGCAGCGGCAAATCCTGATTTCCTGTCGCGATCCCATTCCAAGCAAAGGAGCAGCAGATGAATTCAACCCTGGCCCTGTACCAGCAGATGGGCAACGAGGTATTCAGCAAGGCGGTCACCCAGGTGGCGCCATACTTCTCGACGATCACGCCGGATTTCACCGCGCTGCGCCCCGGGTTCGCGGAAGTGCGCTTCGCCAACCGGCGCGAAGTGCACAACCATATCGGCACGGTGCATGCGATTGCCTTGTGCAATGCGGCTGAACTCGCCGCCGGCACCATGACCACGGTGTCGATCGCCGAAGGGCGGGAATGGATACCGGTCGGCATGAACGTGCAATACCTGGCCAAGGCGAAAACCGACATGCGGGTGGTGGCCGACGGCTCGGGCGTCGACTGGAGCCATGCCGGCAATGTCGAGGTGCCGGTGGATGCCTTCGATACCGAGGGCAGGCGGGTTTTCACGGCCACCATCACCATGAACCTCAGGTAAGCCCCGGACTGGAGAATCGCATGAATCTGCTGTTCCGGATGCTGTATGTGCTGCTGGCGTCGCTGTTCAGGCCCCGCATCGATGCCGCGGAATTTTCAAGCCGCCTTTGCCTGCGCACCCTGCCGAACGACCTCGACATCAACCTGCACATGAACAATGGTCGCTATCTCACCATCTGCGACCCGAACCGTGTGGACCTTTTCATTCGTTCGGGCCTGGCGAAAGTGATGCTGAAGCGCAAATGGATGCCGATGATCGCCGACCACACCATGACCTACAAGAAGCCCCTGAAGCTGTTCGAGCCGTTCGAGGTGGAACTGGCGGTGACGCATTGGGATGCGAAATACTTTTACATGACGCACACCTTCACCGCCGGCGGCAGGGTGGCGGCGGTCGGAACCTCGAAAGGCGTGATCCGTTCGCGCGAAGGCGTGGTGGACCCGGCGCTGGTGATGGAAACAATAGGACTTGCGGAGCGCATGCCGGGCACTGCTGGCTGAAGGCGGCGGGGATAAACGAAAGGAGCGGGCCGTCAGCGCCGCTCCTTTCAATTTTTATTGCCGATTTGTCTTGCTCAAGGCAGCATCAGCGCCGCCCCGTGGCGCAGCGGCTTGATTAGCCGCCATGCTTACTTGGCCGCCATGCCCAGCAGCATCTCGTTGAGACGCTTGACGAAGCCCGCAGGATCGGACAGGTTGCCGCCTTCGGCCAGGGTCGCCTGGTCGAACAGGATATGCGACCAGTCGTCGAACTTGGCTTCCTCGTACTTCAGGCGCTGCACCAGCGCATGGTCCGGATTGATTTCCAGGATGGGCTTGGACTCGGGCGCGTTCTGGCCGGCCGCCTTCAGCATGCGCAGCAGGTTGCCGGACAGCTCGTTCTCGTCCGCCACCAGGCAGGCCGGTGAATCGGTCAGGCGGAAGGTCACGCGCACATCCTTGGCCTTGTCCGACAGGGCGGTCTTCATCTTCTCGACCAGTTCCTTGTACTGGGTCTCGGTTTCCTCGTGCTGCTTCTTCTCGGCTTCGTCTTCCAGCTTGCCGAGATCGAGGTCGCCCTTGGCCACGGAGGCGAGTTCCTTGCCCTCGACTTCATGCAGGAAGGACAGCATCCATTCGTCGACGCGGTCGGTCAGCAGCAGGACTTCGACGCCCTTCTTGCGGAAGATCTCCAGGTGCGGGCTGTTCTTCGCTGCCGCGAAGTTGTCGGCAGTGACGTAGAAGATCTTTTCCTGGCCTTCCTTCATGCGGCCGATATAGTCGGCGAAGGACACGGTCTGCGCATCATTGTCGTTGTGGGTGGACGCAAAGCGCAGCAGCTTGGCGATGCGCTCCTTGTTGCCCTGGTCTTCGCCGATGCCTTCCTTGAGCACCTGGCCGAACTCGGTCCAGAAGGTGGCGTACTTGTCCTTCTGTTCCTGCTCCTCGGCATTGGCCAGTTCTTCCAGCAAGCCGAGCACGCGCTTGGTCGAGCCTTCGCGGATCACCTTGACGTCGCGCGATTCCTGCAGGATCTCGCGGGATACGTTCAGCGGCAGGTCGGCCGAGTCGATCACGCCCTTGACGAAGCGCAGGTAAACCGGCATCAGTTGCTCGGCGTCGTCCATGATGAAGACGCGCTTGACGTACAGCTTGATGCCGCCGCGCTTGTTGCGGTCCCACAGGTCGAAGGGCGCGCGCGCCGGAATGTAGAGCAGCTGGGTGTACTCGCTGCGGCCCTCGACGCGGTTGTGGGTGTAGGCGAGCGGCGCCTCGAAATCATGCGAGACATGCTTGTAGAACTCTTCGTACTGCTCCTTGGTGACTTCGGACTTGCTGCGGGTCCAGAGCGCACTGGCCTGGTTGACCGTCTCGAACTCGTCGCGCACCACGGTTTCCTTCTTCTCCTCGTCCCATTCCTCCTTCTGCATGAGGATGGGCAGCGAGATGTGGTCGGAGTACTTGCGGATGACGGATTTCAGCTTCCAGAGCGAGAGGAATTCATCCTCGCCCTCGCGCAGGTGCAGCGTGATGTCGGTGCCGCGTGCCGGCTTGTCGATCTGCTCGACGCTGAAGTCGCCTTCGCCGCCGGATTCCCAGCGCACGCCCTGGTCCGCAGGCAGGCCGGCGCGGCGGCTGTCGACCGTGATCTTGTCGGCCACGATGAAGGCGGAATAGAAGCCCACGCCGAACTGGCCGATCAGCGCCGCATCCTTCTGCTGGTCGCCGGAGAGCTTGGAAAAGAATTCCTTGGTGCCCGACTTGGCGATGGTGCCGAGGTGCTCGATGGCGTCATCGCGGCTCATGCCGATGCCGTTGTCGGAAATGGTGATGGTGCGCGCCGCCTTGTCGAAGGTGACCTTGATCTTCAGTTCGGGATCGTCTTCGAACAGCGCGTTGTTGTTCATCGCTTCGAAGCGCAGCTTGTCGGACGCGTCGGAGGCGTTGGAGATCAGTTCGCGCAGGAAGATTTCCTTGTTGGAGTACAAGGAGTGAATCATCAATTGCAGCAGTTGCTTGACTTCTGCCTGAAAACCCAGGGTTTGCTTTTCGGCTACGGCCATTTTCACCTCGAGAATCAATGTGGGGAGTGGAAAGGGCAGACGGCAGTCCTTCGTAAAGGTGCATGCCGGTCTGACAATTCTTGCGAAATGGGGACTGGGTGCGGGATTTCAAGGGCTGATATTGCAGATCGTCAATTGCGTTACGGTAACCCCCTTCTCCCGTAGGCGGGAGAAGGGCCGGGGATGAGGGCGGTTGCAAGTGCGATTGTCTTGGCAATTCCCCTCACCCCCACCCCTCTCCCGCCTGCGGGAGAGGGGAGTTCTCTTCGTACTAAAATGCGTTGGCTGCGGAACGAGCCGAGCCAAGGTGAAATTTCCCTAACCTCTTCCCAATTCCCGCTCCAGAAACCTCAGCACTTCCATGTCGCCCATCGAAGCCACATTCACCCGCATGCGGGTCGAAGGCAGCTGGCTCGGAGAAAACAGGCTGCCCGGTGCCAGCAGGATGCCTTCGGACATCGCCTTCTCGGTCAGGACATTCGTGTCGCGCCCGGTATCGGCCCACAGGAACAGGCCGGCCGGGGTGCTGATGTCGATCGTCAGGCCGACTCGCTCGAGCTGCTTGACCATCTTGTCGCGCACGCCGTCAAGCTTGCCGCGCAGGCGGTCCACATGCTTGCGGTAGTGGCCCTCGGACAGGATCTTGTAGACGATGCGCTCACCGATGTCGGAGGTGGTGAGCGTGGACAGCATCTTGCGGTCCGACAGCCGCTTGGCCATCTCCTCGGTGGTGGCGATGAAGCCGACCCGCAGATTGGCGGCCAGAGTCTTGGAAAAGCCGCCGAGGTAGATGACGCGGTTCAGCTGGTCGAGCGACGCGATGCGGGTGGCCGGCTGCACCGAGCTGCCAGGATGCAGGTCGCAATAGATGTCATCCTCGACGATGGTGAAATCATGCTGCTCGGCGATTTTTAGGATCTGGAAGGCCTTGGCCGCCGACAGCGAGGTCGAGGTCGGATTGTGCAGCACCGAATTGATGACGTAGAACTTCGGCTTGTGCAGCGCCGCCAGTTCAGCCAGCTTGGCGATGTCAGGTCCGTCCGGCAGGCGCGGAATGCCGATCACGTTGGCGCCGAGTGTGGCAAACGAACCGAACATCAGGAACCAGGCCGGATCGTCGACGAAAATCGTGTCGCCGGGCCGAGCGAAATGCCGGGCCACGATATCGAGCGCCTGCGTGATGCCGGAGGTGGTCACGATCTGGTCCGGCGTGGCGGCGATTTCCAGTTCCGCCAGCTTGAGCTGCAATTGCTGGCGCAGCGGCAGGAAACCCTGCGGATTGCCATACTGGAGAAGCTGGCTCTGGTTCTGGCGGCTGATCGCGCGCAGGCCGTTGGCAATCAGTTCGCCGTCCAGCCAGTCGTTCGGCAGCAGGCCGGAGCCCGGCGTGCGATGCGCCGGATACTGGCGGAACATGTTGCGCACCAGCCAGACCACGTCGATGCGCTGCGGCGGCGCTTCCTCGGCATGGGCATGGCCTGCGGCAGCCATCATCGGCGAGCGCTCGCGCACATAGAAGCCGGAGCCGCGCCGCGATTCGAGGAAGCCCTGCGCCACCAGCCGGTCATAGGCTTCCACTACCGTGAAGCGCGATACGCGGTGGGTCTCGGCAAACTGCCGTATCGAAGGCATGCGCGCGCCGCTGCGCAGCAGCTTGTCGTCGATGCGCGCCTGTATGGAGCGGACGATCTGGTCCACCAGCGATTCGCCGGCTTCCCTGGAGAGGACCGGTGCGGCGGCGAGACTGAGGGCGGCTGTCTTCGCATATCGGGCTGTATTGGTCATTTTGCCGTGACAGTGGTCAGGATTATTTAAAAAAGTGTACTGGTACTGTATTGGTTTTGTCGATTAGCATAGTCCAACGCTCAAGCCGAAGCAACCCAATGCAACCAAGAAAGGCCATCATGACTCCATCCCTGCCCACCCGCGAGCAGCTCGAAGCCGCAGCGCAAATCGTCTACCGCACCATGCCGGCCACGCCGCAGTACAGCTGGCCGCTGCTGAACGAGGCGCTGGGAACCGAAGTCTGGGTCAAGCATGAAAACCACACGCCGACCGGTGCCTTCAAGGTACGCGGCGGCCTGGTTTACATGGAGGCGCTGGCACAGCGCGCACCGAACATCGGCGGCGTGATTTCGGCCACGCGCGGTAACCATGGGCAGTCGGTCGGGTTCGCGGCGCGCCGCCAGGGCTTGCAGGCCACCATCGTCGTCCCGCATGGCAACAGCCGGGAAAAGAATGCCGCCATGCGGGCCCTGGGCGTGAACCTGGTCGAGCATGGCAGCGAGTTCCAGGAGAGCCGCGAACATGCGATCCGGCTGGCGGAGGAACGCCGCCTGCACATGATTCCATCCTGCCATCCCGACCTGGTCAGCGGCGTGGCCAGCTACTGGATGGAATTGTTCAACGCGCAACCCGGGCTCGACACCGTGTTCGTGCCGATCGGGCAGGGCTCCGGCATCTGCGGTGCGATCGCGGCGCGGCGCGCGCTGGGGCTGTCGACGCGCATCATCGGCGTGGTATCCGCCCATGCGCTCGCCTACAAGCTGTCGTTCGAACAGAAGCGCAAAATCGAGTCGCCGGTCGGTACCGTGACCGCCGACGGCATGGCTTGCCGCGTGCCCGACGACTGGTCGCTCGAAGTCATCATGAAATATGCGGACGATGTCGTTGCTGTGAGCGACGAGGAAGTCGAAGCGGCGATGCGGCTGTATTACATCGCCACGCACAATGTCGCCGAAGGCGCCGGCGCCGCCGCGCTTGCCGCGGCGATGCAGCAGAAGGACAGACTGGCCGGCCGCAAAATAGGCGTGCCGCTGTGTGGCGGCAATGTCGACCATGACCAGTTCGCCCGCATCCTCACGGCCAACGCCGGACAATCACCGCTTTGTTGAGGAGAACACCATGGAATCGCTATTGCCGCTGGCCTTGTTCGCCTTCGTGTCCTCGATCACTCCCGGCCCCAACAACATCATGCTGACCTCGTCGGGCATCCTGTTCGGTTTCCAGCGCTCGATCCCGCACATGCTCGGCATTACCTTCGGCTTCGGCGTGCTGCTGGCGCTGTGCGCGGCCGGCATCGGAAGTTTAATTCTTGCCGTGCCCGAGATCCACCTGGTGCTGAAGGCAATGGGCTCGGCTTACCTGGTCTATCTTGCGTGGCAGCTGCGCAGCATGGCGTTCCGCCAGGACGAGCAGTCCAGCGCGAAACCGATGTCGTTTCTCGGCGCGGCGCTGTTCCAGTTCGCCAACCCCAAGGCGTGGGTCATGGCGGTGACCGGCGCCTCCGCCTTCCTGCCGCTGGTGCAGCCGGTCTGGCTCGCCATCACCCTGTTCTGCATTGTCTTCTGCGCGATCAACCTGCCTTGCGTGAGCCTCTGGGCCGGCACCGGCGCCGTGCTGCGGCGCTACCTGTCGGACCCGCGCTGGCAGCGCCTGTTCTGCGTGGTGATGGTCTTGCTGACGCTGTATTCCGCCGCCGCCATCTGGCTGTAAGACCCTCACATTCAAGGAAGTCGACATGGGCGCAAGCACAACACAGGCAACGCAGGCAACGCAGGCAATGCAGGAAAGCCGGGGCATGTGGCTGGGGCTGGTGGGCGTTGGCATCTTCAGCCTGACCCTGCCGTTCACCCGCATGGCGGTGGCCGAGCTAAACCCGGTGCTGGTGGCGCTGGGCCGGGCGGTAGTCGCCGCCATCGGCTCCGCCGTACTGCTTTGGTGGATCGGCGCGCCTCGCCCGACGCCGAGGCAGTGGCGGGCGCTTGCCGTGACCGCGCTAGGCGTGGTGATCGGTTTCCCGGTCTTCAGTTCTATCGCCATGCGCTACGTTCCGGCATCGCACGGCGCGGTGGTGGTCGGCATCCTGCCGCTGGCGACTGCGCTGTTCGGAGCGCTGCGCTTCGGCGAGCGGCCGTCGACCGGCTTCTGGATTGCCGCTGTCGCCGGCAGCGCGCTGGTGGTCGGATTTGCGCTGTGGCAAGGTGGCGGAGAGTTCCACCTGGCCGACCTTGCCTTGTTTGCCGCCGTCGTGGCTGCGGCCATGGGCTATGCCGAGGGCGGGCGCCTGTCGCAGGAGATGGGCGGGCAGCAGGTGATCTGCTGGGCGCTGCTGCTGTCCATGCCGATTTTGCTGCCCGTCACGTTGTGGCTGTGCTGGAACTATGGCGTGCAGGCATCACCCCGGGCCTGGATAGGATTCGGCTATGTGTCCTTATTTTCGATGTTTATTGGGTTCTTCTTTTGGTATAAAGGTCTCGCACTCGGCGGTATCGCGCGCGTCGGGCAGGTGCAGCTGCTGCAGCCCTTCATGACGCTCATCGGCGCCGCGCTGATTCTTGGCGAGTCGCTGGATGCGCGCAATATCCTGTTCGCGCTGGCGGTCGTCGCGGTGGTCGCCGTCGGCAGGCGCATGGGCATCCGGCGCTGAACGCCGGGCACCATTAGAATGCGCTTCTCACCTCACACCTATTCTGGAGTCCATCGTGTCCTTTTACGACAAACTGAAAGCCCTCAATATTGAACTGCCCGCAGTCGCCGCACCCGCCGCCGCCTACGTGATGTTTGCGCAGACCGGCAATACCGTCTACCTGTCCGGCCATATCGCCAAGAAGGACGGCAAGCCCTGGGTTGGCCAGCTGGGCAAGACCATGACGACGGACGAAGGCAAGCTGGCCGCGCGCGCCATCGCGATCGACCTCATGGCCACGTTGCAGGCCGCCTGCGGCGGCGACCTCAACCGCGTCAAGCGCATCGTAAAGCTGATGAGCCTGGTGAACTCGACACCGGAGTACACAGAGCAGCACCTCGTCACCAACGGTGCCTCCGAACTGCTCGGCGAGGTCTTCGGCGAACAGGGCAAGCATGCCCGCTCCGCGTTCGGCGTCGCGCAGATCCCGCTGGGTGCCTGCGTCGAGATCGAGCTGATCGCAGAACTCGCTTGATTTTCATTCAGGCATCGCCATGATCCAGCGCCGCTTCAAGCAGGTCGACGTCTTCACCGCCATTCCTTATCAAGGCAACCCGGTTGCCGTGGTGCTGGATGGCGACGGCCTGACGACTGAACAGATGCAGGCCATCGCGCGCTGGACCAACCTGTCGGAAACCACCTTCGTCTGCGAGCCGACGACGCCGGAAGCCGATTATCGGCTGCGAATCTTCTGTCCCGGAAGCGAGTTGCCGTTTGCGGGACATCCGACCATCGGCACTGCGCACGCCTTGCTGGCGTCCGGCTATGTGCCCAGGCAGCCCGGCGTGCTGGTGCAGGAATGCGGCGTAGGACTTGTGCGCATGCGAACAGGCGGAGATGACATCTCAATCGCCTTGCCCCGGGCGCACATGCGTTCGGTGGATGCAAGCGCACGCTCCATGGTTGAACAGGCAATTGGCGCACCTTTGCTGGAAACGCCGGTCGCGGTTGACCTCGGCATCGTCTGGCTGACGGGGCAAGTGGCCAGCGGTGAACTTCTCCGATCGCTGAAACCTTCGATGGAAGGCATTGCGGCAGCGGCGCTGCAGGTCGGCACCAACGGCATCACTCTGTTCGGACTGGATGGCGATACCCCGGAAGTGCGTTCCTTCGCGCCGCATGAAGGCACGCCTGAAGATCCGGTGTGCGGCAGCGGCAACGGGGCGGTCGCGTTCTACCTGCGCGAGCGGCGCGGTCCGCGCGATTACCGCGCCCGCCAGGGCCGCTGCATCGGGCGGGACGGACATATCCGCATCACGCATGCGGACGACACCATCTGGCTCGGCGGGCAGGCGGTCAGTTGCATTGAAGGCAGCATCATTGCGTGAATCCAGCTCGAAAGGCGGCCCGGCCAATATCGATCGGACAACTCCAATCGATGCAGCGGGCAGGGAAGTCCCGCAGTTGAAATGAAGACCGCCCATTCCGGGCCGCATGCACTACAATTCTCAATTCCGGCCGGCGTCTACCCGATGCCGGTTCGACAGAAGTCCGCCACAAGCGGGTCTTAATAAAGGCGAATGCGTGTACGGTAAATGCGAGTTGCGCCATTTGCCATCAACCAAGTGAGACAAGTATGAAAATGGAAAATCCGACCCCGATCCAATGGCAATTCTCCGAGCGCGCTGAACAGCTGCAGAGCTCGGCCATCCGAGAAATCCTGAAGGTGACCGCGCGTCCCGAGGTGATCTCATTCGCGGGCGGCTTGCCATCGCCTGAAACCTTCCCTGTCGAGCACATGCGTGCGGTCTTCGACAGCGTTCTGTCGAAGCAGGGCAAGGTCGCATTGCAATACGGTCCCACCGACGGCTATCTGCCGCTGCGCCAGTGGATCGCCGATTCCTTGTCCACCGACGGCGCCAAGATCATTCCCGAGCAGGTCCTGATGGTATCCGGTTCCCAGCAGGGCCTGGACCTGCTGGCCAAGGTACTGGTCGATGAAGGCAGCCGCGTGCTGGTCGAGACGCCGAGCTACCTGGGCGCACTGCAGGCCTTTTCCGTCTACCGTCCCGAATTCGTTTCCGTGCCGACCGATGAAAACGGCCTGCTGCCGCAGCACATCGACGGCCTGGCGCAGGGAGCGCGCCTGCTGTATGCATTGCCGAATTTCCAGAATCCCACCGGCCGCACCATGCCGGCCGAGCGCCGCATCGCGCTGGTCGAAGCCTGCGCGCGCCTCGGCCTGCCGCTGATCGAAGACGATCCGTACGGCGCCCTCAGCTATCGCGGCGAGCCGCTGCAGAAGCTGCTGACCATGAATCCGAACGGCGTGATCTACATGGGCTCCTTCTCCAAGGTGCTGACGCCGGGCATCCGCCTCGGCTACGTGGTCGCGCCGGTGCCGCTGATCCGCAAGCTGGAACAGGCCAAGCAGGCCGCCGACCTGCATACCGCGACGCTGACGCAGATGGTGGTGTATGAAGCGATCAAGGACGGCTTCCTCACCCAGCATATCCCAACCATCCGCAAGCTGTATGCCGACCAGTGCCAGTCGATGCTGGACGCGCTGACCGAGTTCTTCCCGTCGTCGGTGACGTGGACGAAGCCGGAAGGCGGCATGTTCATCTGGGTGACCCTGCCCAAGCATATCGACAGCAGCAAGCTGCTCGACGAATCGATCGAACAGCTGGTGGCCTTCGTGCCCGGCGCGCCGTTCTATGCGAACACGCCGGAGCAGAACACGCTGCGCCTCTCCTTCGTCACCGTTCCGCCGGCGAAAATCCGCGAAGGCGTGGAGCGCCTTGGCAAGCTGATCGCTGCGAAGCTTTGAATTGACTTGATTGACTTGGCGGGCTGTGCAGGCACGGAGACCTGCACTACTTCCAGATCGATGTGATGCAGACATGAAAACGCCCCGTGAGCCGGGGCGTTTTGCTTTTTGATCCTCAGGTTTCGATATGAAAAACGGGCATCTTCCCGCAAGAAAAGATGCCCGTCGTCGTGCGAGGATTTATACGATTACTGATTCGCCATCAGCGCGGCCGGCTTGATCTTGGTCGCTTCCAGGTTCTTGCCCTTGCGCGCGCGCTTGCCGATATGCGGGGCCAGCACCGACGCCGACAGGCTGAGTTCCTGGGCCTTGCCGCCGCGGCCCATGCCCACCACGGTCACGCCTTTCTGGCTGATCGGCTGGACCGCCAGCAGTTTCTCGCTGGGCTCCAGTTCCATCAGGATGACGCCGCGCCCGCCGCCAGGCTGATACTTCACTTCATCCAGGCCGAACACCAGCAGGCGTCCTTTTTCCGACAGACAGGCAATCGCGCTGGCGTTCTTGTCCACCACCCGCGGCGCGACCGGTTCGTCGCCATCATCCAGCGTGAGGAAGGACTTGCCCGCCTTGATGCGGCTGACCATGTCGCCGGCCTTGGCGGTGAAGCCGTAACCGGCGGTCGATGCCAGCAGCAGCCCGGTATCGGCGGGACCGACGAAGTAGTGCAGCAGGCGCGAGCCGCTGGCCAATTCGACCAGCGTGGTCACCGGCACGCCATCGCCCCGCGCGCCCGGTAGCGAGGTAACCGGCACCGAATAGATGCGGCCGTTGGAGCCGAAGGCGAGCAGGGTATCGACGGTGCGGCATTCGAAGGTGCCGTACAGGCTGTCGCCAGCCTTGAAGGCGAACTGAGCCGGATCGTGGCCATGGCCGCCGCGCGCCCGTACCCAGCCTTTCTGCGAAATCACCACCGTCACCGGCTCGTCGATCACCTTCTGCTCGACGCTGGCGCGCTCGGCTTCCTTGATCAGCGTGCGGCGCGCATCGCCGAACTGCTTGGCATCGGTTTCGATTTCCTTGATCACCAGCCGCTTCATCGAGGCCGGGTTGTCGAGCAGGTCGTGCAGCGTTGTCTTTTCCTTGCGCAGCTCGTCCAGTTCCTGCTGGATCTTGATCGCTTCCAGTCGCGCCAATTGGCGCAGGCGGATCTCAAGGATGTCTTCGGCCTGGCGGTCGGACAGCTTGAATGCCTGCATCAGCGCCGGCTTCGGTTCGTCCGCTTCGCGGATGATCCTGATCACCTTGTCGATGTTGAGCAGAACCGCCTCGCGGCCCTCCAGGATATGGATGCGGTCGTCGACCTTGCGCAGGCGGAACTGGGTGCGGCGGGTGATGGTCGCGAAGCGGAAGTCGATCCATTCGCGCAGGATGTGGCCAAGGCCTTTCTGGCGCGGACGGCCATCACCGCCGATCATCACCAGGTTGATCGAGCTGCCGCTTTCCAGCGAGGTGTTGGCCAGCAGGATGTTCATGAACTCCGTCTGGTCCTGGTTCTTCGATTTCGGCTCGAACACCAGGCGCACCGGCGCATCCTTGCCGGATTCATCGCGCACCGTGTCCAGCACGCCGAGCACCATCTGCTTCATCGCCAGCTGCTCGGGCAGCAGCGACTTCTTGCCGGTCTTGACCTTGGGATTGGTCAGTTCCTCGATTTCCTCTAGCACCTTCTGCGACGAAGTACCCGGCGGCAGTTCATTGACCACCGCCTGCCACTGGCCGCGCGCCAGGTCCTCGATCTTCCAGCGGGCGCGCACCTTGAGGGTGCCGCGGCCGTTCTCATACATTTCCGATATCGCCGAGGTCGGGGTGATGATCTGGCCGCCGCCAGGGAAATCCGGGCCGGGCACCAGCTCCATCAGTTCCGCATGGGTGATCTTGGGGTTGCGGATCATTGCCACCGCGGCCCTTGCCACCTCGGTCAGGTTGTGGGAGGGGATTTCCGTGGCCAGCCCGACCGCGATGCCGGAGGCGCCGTTGAGCAGCACGAAAGGCAGGCGCGCCGGCAGCAGCTTCGGCTCTTCCGATGTGCCGTCATAGTTGGGTGCGAAATCGACTGTGCCCATGTCGATCTCATCCAGCAGCAGGCGCGAGATCGGCGTCAGGCGGGCTTCGGTATAGCGCATCGCCGCCGCGCCGTCGCCGTCGCGCGAGCCGAAGTTGCCCTGGCCGTCGATCAGCGGATAGCGCAGCGAGAACGATTGCGCCATGCGCACCAGCGCGTCGTACACCGACTGGTCGCCGTGCGGGTGCAGCTTACCGAGCACGTCGCCCACCACGGCCGCCGACTTGCGCGGCTTGGCGGCGGCGTTCAGTCCGAGTTCATGCATCGCATACAGGATGCGGCGCTGCACCGGTTTCTGGCCATCGCTGACGTCGGGCAGGGCGCGTCCCTTGACCACCGAGATCGCGTAATCGAGATAGGCGCGTTCGGCGAAGGTCGCCAGTGTCAGCGCTTCGCCGTCGCCCGAAGGCATGTTTTCAAACAGGTTCGCTTGTTCTGTCATCGTGGTTGTTGAGTCACTCTAGTACGGAGGCCGGCATGTTGCGGCGCCCGGGAATCGTCATGTGAATGCGTTTTGCGCTGCTGATGTCATTGCTGAGCGCTGCCACCGTCAGCGACTGCGCCGCCGGCTTGTAGATCTGATAGAACTGCTTGACGATCTGCACGTAGTTGCGGGTTTCCGGATAGGGGGGGATGCTGTTCCTGTATTTCTGCACCGCGCCTTCGCCGGCGTTGTAAGAGGCGATCACCAGTTCCGGCCGCGACGGAAAGAGCTTGTGCAGATCGCGCAGGTAGCGCGCCGCCAGCCGGATATTGGTTTTCGGATCGGCCAGCTTCTGTTCCAGCGTGCGCTTGCGGTCGCCCTGCAAGCCGTAGCGCTCGGCGGTGGCGGGCATGATCTGCATCAGGCCGATCGCGCCCTTGGGCGATACCGCATTCGGATTGAAGGCCGACTCGGCGGCCATCACCGCCTTCAACAGCGCCGGATCGATGCCGAACTCTTCGGCCGCGTCCTTCAGCAGCGGCTCCACTCGCGCCATGCCCGGATGGCGGGACAGGTAGCGCGCCAGAGGGGTATCGGCGGCTTCCGCTGCCGTTGCTTGCTGGGTAAGCCGCGCCGAATCGAAAGAGGCGGTTCCGCGCTGGAACAGCTGGTAGCGTTCGTCGAGCTTTTCCGTGGAAAAGTGCGCGATGCCCTCCGCATCGACGTAGCCGTAGATGTCGGCCCTGGCCGACGACGCGGCAAGGGCGATGCACAGGGTGGCAATGACGGCGGCCAGTCTCTTCATGCGTCTCCGCTCAGATATCGGCTTCCGCCTCGTTGCCGTGCTCTTCCAGCCAGGCGCGCCGCGCCGCGGCCTCGCCCTTGCCCATCAGCATGTTGAAGCGCAGCTCGGAAGCGGCGAGGTCGAAGTCGCCAAGCGACACCGGCAGCAGGCGGCGGGTGTCCGGGTTCATCGTGGTTTCCCACAGCTGCTCGGCATTCATTTCGCCCAGGCCCTTGAAGCGGGAAATGCTCCACGCGCCGTCCTTCAGTCCATCCTTGCGCAGCTTGTCCTCGATCGCTTCGAGTTCGCCGTCGTCCAGCGCGTACAGCTTCTGCGCCTGCTTCTTGCCGCGCGCCGGCGCATCGACCCGGTACAGCGGCGGACGCGCGACGCAGATGTGGCCGCGCGCCATGAGTTGCGGGAAATGCTTGAAGAACAGCGTCAGCAGCAGGACCTGGATGTGCGAGCCGTCGACGTCCGCATCGGACAGGATGCAGATCTTGCCGTAGCGCAGGCCGGACAGGTCCGGCGTATCGTTTGGCCCGTGCGGGTCGACCCCGATCGCCACCGCGATGTCATGGATCTCGTTGTTGGCGAACAGGCGGTCGCGCTCGGTTTCCCAGGAATTGAGCACCTTGCCGCGCAGGGGCAGGATGGCCTGGAATTCCTTGTCGCGGCCCATCTTGGCCGAGCCGCCGGCGGAATCGCCCTCGACCAGGAACAGTTCGTTGCGGGTAATGTCGTCTGATTCGCAGTCGGTGAGCTTGCCGGGCAGCACCGCCACGCCGGACGATTTCTTCTTCTCGACCTTCTGCGCCGAACGCAGGCGTGACTGCGCCTGCTTGATTACCAGTTCGGCCAGCTTCTTGCCGTAGTCGACATGCTGGTGCAGCCACAATTCCAGCGCCGGCTTGGTGTAGGTGGCGACCAGGCGCACCGCGTCGCGCGAGTTCAGGCGTTCCTTGATCTGGCCCTGGAACTGCGGATCGAGCACCTTGGCCGACAGCACGAAGGAAACGCGGGCGAACACGTCTTCCGGCAGCAGCTTGACGCCCTTGGGCAGCAGCGCATGCATCTCGACGAAGCTCTTGACGGCGTTGAACAAGCCTTCGCGCAGGCCGGCTTCATGCGTGCCGCCCGCCGGAGTCGGAATCAGGTTGACGTAGGATTCCCGCACCACGTTGCCATCCTCGGTCCATGCCACGACCCATGCCGCGCCTTCGCCCTCGGCAAAGCCTTCGGTGTCCGCGCCCGCATATTGCTGGCCTTCGAACAGGGGAATCAGCGGGTCGGCGTGCGAAGCCTGGGCCAGCGATTCCAGCAGATAACCGCGCAGGCCCTGGTCGTATTGCCAGGTCTGCGTATCACCGTTCTTCTCGTTGATGAGCGTGACTTTCACGCCCGGCAGCAGCACCGCCTTGGAACGCAGCAGGCGCTGCAATTCGCCCATGGGAATGGCGGGAGAGTCGAAATACTTGCCGTTCGGCCAGACGGTGACCCGGGTGCCGGACTTCTTTTCATCCCTGGCGAGCGGGCGCGACTTCAGCTTTTGCACGACATCGCCATCGGCAAACACGAGCTGGTGGAAACCGCCTTCGCGCCATACGGATATTTCAAGGCGGGTGGAGAGGGCATTGGTTACCGACACGCCCACGCCATGCAGGCCGCCGGAGAAGGAATAGGCGCCGCCGGAGCCCTTGTCGAACTTGCCGCCCGCATGCAGGCGGGTAAAGACGATTTCCACCGTCGGCACTTTCTCTTCGGGGTGCAGGCCGACCGGGATGCCGCGGCCATCGTCCTCGACGCTGACGCTGCCGTCGGCATTGAGCGTGACGATGATGTTCTTGCCGTAGCCGCCGAGCGCTTCGTCGGAAGCATTGTCAATGACTTCCTGGATGATGTGCAGCGGATTCTCGGTGCGGGTGTACATGCCCGGCCGCTGCTTTACCGGCTCCAGGCCTTTCAAGACCCGGATCGACGATTCGCTGTAATCGGAGGCGGAGGATTTTTTAGTGGCCATGCAATGAAGACATCAAAAATGGGGATTGCCGAAGGGAAGGTATTTAAACATAAGTCCCACAGCATTCTAATGAAAATTGAGGGCCGGCGAGGACTTGATGCCGGCGGATTTGGCGAACCCGCTTACGGTATATGGGGATAGCCGGCTCTTATGCAACCTTGCTGAGCCATTGAGATTCGACCCTGCCGGCATCGAAGCTTCGGGCGGAATTGCGAAAGATGCAATGCCAGACGTCGTTTTTCCACGCCGTCTTCGTATCCGACCGTGCCCGCCTGACGTAATTCCGGTTATCTATTGCAATTGGAAAAAATATTTATAGAATGCAACATGATGCCCGCCCAAAGTTTCCCATTCACCGTACGCTTGCTGGGATTCGGTCTCCAGGAAGCCGTCGCCTTCGATACTGCATTTGCCGCCAGGCAGGGCAGGGGGTGCGGTTACGTCCGGCTGGAAGACGATAACCTGCAGGACCCGGATCTGCATATTGCCGCCGCCTCGAACCTCGGCGCGCTGGCCGCGCTGGCCCACTGGCGTCCGTCCGAGCTGCGGCCGGCGCTGCTGGTGGGACAGCCGGCGGTGCAGCTCGACTATCCCCGCATCGAGGCGCCGTTCAGCTGGGATGCCCTGTTCGAACTCCTGGACCGGCTGATCGAACGGCGCGCCGATGCCTTGTCGCGACTGGAAGCAGCGGATGTCGTCACCGTGGCGGAGCGCCGGCGCCGCCCGAGGCCGGACATCGACCTTACCGATCCGGCCGAATACGAACGCCTGCGCAGCGCAATTCCGACCAATGGCGCCGTCCTGGTCATCGACAGGAACAGCGCTTCGCGCGATTACCTGTCGGAACTCCTGGCACGACAGCGTACCCCTGTCTTGTGGGCCGGCGATGAAGTCACTGCTGTCGAGCTGTGCAGGTCGATTCCGATGGCGGTGGTCCTGATCAACACGTCGACACCGGGCATCGACCCGTATCGCCTGTGCTGGGGCATCAAGGAAAAGGATTCGCCGGTCAGGACGACGGTCATTCTCCTGCTCGGCAAGCCGGAAGAATACGACAGGCAGCAGGCGCGCTATGTCGGCGTCGAAGGTTTTCTCAACAAGCCGATCGCAAACCATCATCTCGTTGCGGTGCTGAAGAAGTACCTGCCCGACACGCGCTGACCGTCTGCGGCGCCGGGGAGCGGCGGGCACGAAGGCCGTTATTTGCTCAGCATGCGCATGCCGCGCTCCAGGCCTTCTATCGTCACCGGGAACATGCGGTTGTTCATCAGCTGCCGTATCACCGAAATCGATTGCCGATACTGCCACAGGCCTTCCGGTTCCGGATTGAGCCAGATGAATTTCGGGAAGGTGCTGGTGAAGCGCTGCAGCCATTCCGCGCCGGCTTCCTCGTTGTTGTACTCGACCGAGCCTCCGGGCTGCAGGATCTCGTAGGGACTCATGGTGGCATCGCCGACGAAAATCAGCTTGGTGTCAGGCGGATACTTGCGCAGGATGTCCCAGGTCGGAAACCGTTCCGCGTGGCGGCGGCGGTTGTTCTTCCACAGGTATTCGTAGACGCAGTTGTGGAAGTAGAAGAACTCCATGTTCTTGAACTCGGTCTTCGCCGCGGAAAACAATTCCTCGGTGCGTGCGATGTGGTCGTCCATGGTGCCGCCGACGTCGAGCAGCATCAGCACCTTGATATTGTTCTTGCGCTCCGGCTGCATCTTGATGTCGAGATAGCCGGCATTGTTGGCCGTGGCGCGGATGGTGTCGTCGAGCGCGAGTTCCTCTTCCGCCCCTTCCCGCGCGAACTTGCGCAGGCGGCGCAGCGCGACCTTGATATTGCGTGTGCCGAGTTCGCGCTCGTCGTCGTAGTCGCGGTAGGAGCGTGCTTCCCAGACCTTGACTGCGGAGCGGTTGCCGCCTTCGCCGCCGATGCGGATGCCTTCCGGATTCTGGCCGCCGTTGCCGAAGGGCGAGGTGCCGCCGGTGCCTATCCACTTGCTGCCGCCTTCGTGGCGCTCCTTCTGTTCCTTGAGCAGTTCCTTCAGCCGGTCCATCAGCTTGTCGTAGCCGAACTTCTCGATGGCGGCCTTCTGTTCCGGCGTGAGTTCGCGTTCCATGCGCTTCTGCAGCCACTCCAGCGGAATCTCCGGATGCTTCTCGAAGATGGCGTCGATGCCGCGGAAGTACAGGCCGAAGGCCTTGTCGAACTTGTCATAATGCGCCTCGTCCTTGACCAGCGTGGTGCGCGACAGGAAATAGAATTCGTCGAGCGAAGGATTGATGACATCCTTCTGCATCGCTTCCAGCAGGATCAGGAATTCCTTGATCGATACCGGAATCTTCGCGTCCTTGAGCGTGAAGAAGAAATCAATCAGCATGGCTGCCTCCCGCTTCCGATCCTGATCCGGATTCAAGCTTGAACTGCAGGTTGGTCTTCACGCCCGGCCATTCGCTACGGATGATGCTGTACACCACCGTGTCGCGCACGCGGCCGTCCGCCATGATCATGTGGTTGCGCAGCACGCCGTCGCGCTTGGCGCCGAGGCGTTCGATGGCGGCCTGCGAGCGCTTGTTGAACCAGTCGGTGCGGAACTCGACGGCGATGCAGTCGAGCTGTTCGAAGGCATGGCCGAGCAGCAGCAACTTGCATTCAGTGTTCACGGCGGTGCGCTGCATACGCTTCGCATACCAGGTGCCGCCGACCTCGACGCGGCGGTTGGCCGCATCGATATTCAGATAACGCGTTCCGCCGATGACTTTGCCGCTCGCGGTGTCGCGCACCGCGAACGGGAAGGCCAGTCCGCGCTCGCGCAATGCCAGCAGCTGCGAGATATAGCCGGTCACGCCTTCCGGAGCCGGGACCGTGGTGAAGAACAGCTTCCACAGCTCGCCGTCGCGAACGGCGGACCGAATCTCTTCCTCGTGCTGAGGCCCCAGCGGTTCCAGCGTGGCATGCCTGCCTTGCAGCGTGACTTGTTCAACGAAACTCATGGGCGGAGCTCTATGCTTTCAAAGATCGGCTGATCGTGAAATCAGCGGTTGGTGCGCGACATAAACACCAGGCGCTCGAACAGGTGCACATCCTGTTCGTTCTTGAGCAGCGCGCCGTGCAGCGGCGGCACGATATTCTTCGCATCCTTGCTGCGCAGCGCTTCGGGAGGAATGTCTTCGGCCAGCAGCAGCTTGAGCCAGTCCAGCAGCTCCGATGTCGACGGTTTCTTCTTCAAGCCCGCCACCTCGCGCACTTCATAGAAGGTCTGCAGCGCCTGCGCCAGCAATTCCTTCTTCAGCTGGGGGAAGTGCACATCGACGATCTGTTGCATCGTGTCCCGGTCCGGGAATTTGATGTAGTGGAAGAAGCAGCGGCGCAGGAAAGCGTCCGGCAATTCCTTCTCATTGTTGGAAGTGATGATGACCAGGGGACGGTTCTTGGCTTTGACCATCTCGCGCGTTTCATACACATAGAATTCCATGCGGTCGAGTTCGCGCAGCAGGTCATTGGGGAATTCGATGTCGGCCTTGTCGATCTCGTCGATCAGCAGCACGACCTGCTGGTCCGAAGTGAAGGCTTGCCACAGCACGCCCTTGACGATGTAGTTGTGAATGTCCTTGACCCGCTCGTCGCCCAGCTGCGAATCACGCAGGCGCGACACCGCGTCGTATTCATACAGGCCCTGCTGCGCCTTGGTGGTGGACTTGATGTGCCACTGCAGCAGCGGCATGCCGAGCGCCGCTGCCACTTCCTCCGCCAGCATGGTCTTGCCGGTGCCCGGCTCGCCCTTGATCAGCAGCGGCCGCTGCAGCGTAAGAGCGGCATTGACCGCCAGTTTCAGATCCTGCGTGGCAACGTAATTCTGGGAACCTTCGAAGCGCGTTTCTTGTCGCATGGCATGTCATCTTCAGGAAGAAAATACAAACAAGTATAAGCGAGAAACCGCAGCCCGGCAGAAAGCTGGCGTAGTGGAGCATAGGCCGCCGTTATGGCCTTTTCCTTTCAAATAGCCACGAACAATGAAAATATCCCTGATGAAGCTAAGGGTGATGTGGCGTCGTTTTCGGCGCACGTCACCGCAACACAACGAACATCAACTTCGCTACATTCCGCAAATCGAGGCCCTCATGCGCCGGGCCAGTCCTTTCGCTTCCTGGAGCGAGCGCGCCAACTGGATGATCGACATCGGCATCTGGCTGCGCCGTCCGCCGACGCATATCCGTCCGGGCAGGGATGTGGCCGACGTGGAGCGCCGGGCCAAGCAGCAGCGCACCCATTTCCTGCTCGACTGGCTAGACGGCAATCGCGACGTCAAGAGGATAGTGCAAGCGACCCTGCAGAAAACCCTGCGCGAGGCAATCGGCCCCGACTTGTTCTGCGCCACCGGCCTGCCGCGCGAACCCGCCTTCTTCAGCGAATTGGGCGAACGACTCTCGCGCCTGGCGCTGCCGAACACCGCTGCGAAACAGGATATGTCGACCCTGTTCGCGGCGATGTTTAAGGACGCATCCGATGCCGAATGGCTCCTAGGCCTCGACCAGGCAACGCTTCGCCGCATCTGGAAATTGTGCGCCGATGACGGCATTTCACATGGCGTGCAGCAGCAGGTCGACGAAGCGCTGGTCTATCTCGTGACCATGATCATTTCGACCGGCATCAGCGCGGAGTTCCGGCAGCGCCTGGAGCCGCACATCCCGCTGCAGGCCACGCCCTTCATGGCGCTGCGGCGCGAACTGGAAAAATACCTGGCGGCGAGTCCGCGCGATGCGGGCGCATTGCGCAGCGTGCGCATGCTGATCGCGGTCTGCCAGGCGCAGACCGACCGCATTTACGCACATCTCGACGAGCATGGCGTCTCGGTCGGACTGGTGTACAAGGTGGAGCGCATGCGCGCCCAGCTGGTACGCATGACACTACTCATCGATCTGCGCTCGGCCCTTGCGGCCGAGCAGTCCTCGGACCAGATCCATGCCTTGCTGGTCGACCTGATCGAAGCGCATCATCGGCGTTCATCCGTGCACGGCCTTTTCAGGCGCAGCTTTTCGCTGCTGGCAAGGAAAATGGTGGAGCGCAACGCCGACCGCGGCGAGAGGTATGTCGCACGCGATGATGTCGCATACCGTTCCATCTTCAAGTCGGCCTGGCGGGGCGGGGCGGCGGCGTCGGTCACCGTAATGGTCAAGGGACTGCTTCCGGCGGGTGGAGCGGCGCGCTTTTTCGAAGGTGCATTCGCATCCATGAATTATGCCGCCAGCTTCCTTGCCATCTCCGCGGTCGGCGGAACGCTGGCGGCGACGCAGCCCGCCGTGACCGGCTCCGCGCTGGCGGCGAAGATGCACGCGCTGGACTCGGTCGAGGATCTGCGCCGGCTGCTGGATGAAATTGCCTCCGTGCTGCGGTCGCAGGCGGCAGCCGTATTCGGCAACCTGAGCGCCGTCATTCCCGTGATGCTGGTCATTGCGCTGGGTTGGATGCTGATCGCCGGTGCGCCAAGCATGCAGGCGAACAAGGCGGCATCCGCCATCGAGTCGCTTTCCCTGATCGGGCCAACTCCGCTCTATGCCGCATTCACCGGCATTCTGCTGTGGCTTTCCAGCCTGGCGGCGGGCTTCGCCGACAACTGGTTCGCGCTGCGCAAGCTGCGCGACGTTCTTGCGCATCACCGCCGCCTGGTCCATGTGCTGGGGGCGATGCGTTCGGAAAGGTTCGCGCGCTGGCTGGAGGCCCGTTTTGCGCATATCGCCGGCCTGCTGACGCTGGCCCTGCTGCTGGGCATGTCTCCGGTGCTGCTGCAGTTCTTCGGCATGCCGCTCGAGGTGCGACATGTCACCCTGGCTGCCGGCACGCTGACCGCCGCCGCGGCCAGCCTCGGCTGGGAAGCCCTCGCCACACCCGCCTTCTGGCTTGCGGCCGGCGGCGTCCTGGTAACCGGTTTGCTCAACGTCGGCGTCGGTTTTGCATGCGCGCTGGGTCTCGCGCTGCGCGCACGCGATATTCCGTTGCGCAAGCGGCGCATCGTCGTCTGGGCGGTGCTGCGCCGTCTGGCTGCGGCCCCCTGGAAATTCCTCCTTCCGGAGCGCCATCCCCGTGTCGCACCCATCCAGGCGCAGCCGAGGTTGCAGGAACACGACACTGGCGCCGAAGAAAGCGAAAGAAGGACGGGTTCGGACCGTTGATGGCCGCGCGGAGCAGTTCATTTCGCATGGCTGAACGTACGACATGGACTGCTCCAAAGTCTTAATGTAGAATTAAGCGGTTTTGGTGCGTGAAAGCAACACCCGGCGGAGACGGCGGTGTCGCATGCAAAATCTATCCGTAAGCGATCAGGTTTGACCGGTCCGGCGTGTTTCCGCTGTGGTTCTCCCCCTCGGTCTTCAGCAGAGCTGGCAAGGCAAGCCATCCCTTGCGGATAAGTTTTGAATATTCATATTAATAACCCCAGCTATCATGAAAAAAATCTTTGCGCTTCTCGCGCTCGCGGGTATTGCCAATCTCGCTGCTGCAGCCGACGTGGTGGGCAACCCCAAGGCGGCGGAAAACAAGGTGGCGATGTGCATCGGTTGCCATGGCATTCCTGGCTATAAAGCGACATTCCCCGAGGTCTATCAGGTGCCGATGATCGGCGGCCAGTCGGCCAAATATATCGAGAGCGCCTTGAATGCGTACAAGAAAGGCGAGCGCAAGCATCCCAGCATGCGTGGTATTGCGGCGGGCCTGACCGACCAGGACATCGCCGATGTCGCGGCTTACTACGCTCAGCAGAAATAAGGGAGACGGACAATGAAACGGATTTTTGCAGTCGCTGCCTTGCTGGCATCTTGCAATGCGATCGCCGGCGGCAATGTCGAAGCAGGCAAGGCCGCAGCGGAAAAATACAACTGCGCATCCTGCCACGGCAAGGATTACAACACGCCTATCGATCCCAGCTATCCAAAGCTGGCCGGTCAGCATCAGGATTACCTCGAAATGTCGCTGATCGCCTACAAGCGGGGCGGCGACGGCGCCAACGGCCGAGGCAACGCGATCATGGGCGCACAGGCCAAGCCGCTGTCACGCCAGGATATCCAGAATATCGCGGCTTACCTGCACAGCCTGCCGGGTACGCTGGTCCTGCGCAAGTAAGCAGCATGTTTCATCCGGCTGGCATCATTGCCGGATAACTGCTTGTAAAGCCCCTCAAAAAGCCACGGTACCGTGGCTTTTTTGTTTGCCGCAAGCTTTCTGCCGGCTTGTTCCGCCTCTGCTCTCTCCTTTCCCCGTTCCGCGTACGAGCCCCGAACGCCTGCCTGTTGAAATCCTTGTCTTCCGTCCGCATATCAATTCTGCGAGTGGGCCCGCGCGGCCCGAGTGAATATCTTCACCATTCACGGAGGACACAATCATGTATAGCTCCATGTTTCCTCGCGATA
Source organism: Noviherbaspirillum album (assembly GCF_035916955.1). Lineage (NCBI taxonomy): Bacteria > Pseudomonadati > Pseudomonadota > Betaproteobacteria > Burkholderiales > Oxalobacteraceae > Noviherbaspirillum > Noviherbaspirillum album. The sequence goes on from NZ_JAWIIV010000007.1 coordinate 187,993, forward strand.
TCTTTGCCGAGTTCGACCGGTTGCAACGCGAGATACAGCAGGCATTCGACAATGTGCCGAACATACGCGGCACCGGCGCGGGAAGTTTCCCGGCTCTCAATGTCGGGCGAACTCCGCAGTCGCTTGAATTCTATGCCTTCGTTCCGGGGCTCGACCCGAAATCCATCGACGTCAGCCTGGAGCGCAGCGTCCTGACCATTGCCGGTGAGCGGCAATCCGATCTGCCGCCGCGCGAGGAGCGCACATCCGTGCATCTCAAGGAACGCTTCGCAGGACGCTTCCGCCGCGTCATCAGCCTGCCCGACGATGATGTGAATCCGGATGGCGTCACCGCCCAATACCGCGACGGCGTGCTTCAGATCAGCATCAAGCGGCGGGAATCTTCAGAAGCGCGCCGCATCGCCGTGCAGTAGCAGAAATACCGGCAATATCAGCAATATCAGCAATATCAGCAATATCAGCAATATCAGCAGGAGGATTCATCATGAATGCAAACAACAGCATGGCCAATCGTTCCCAGGAAAACACTTCCGCCGAAGCGGCACTCCTGCCGCCTGTGGATGTCTTCGAAGACGCATCGGGCATCACGTTGCTCGCCGACCTGCCAGGCGTTCCCAAGGAAAACCTGACTCTGCAGCTGGAATCCGACAGCCTGACCATTGAAGGCGAAGTGCGTCTCGCCACGCCGGAAGGCATGGAGTCCAGCCACGCGGAAGTACGAGTGCCGCGCTATCGGCGGGTTTTTTCGCTGTCCCGTGAACTGGATGGCGAGAAATCGGTGGCGGAATTCAGACATGGCGTCCTGAAGCTGCGCATACCCAAGGCGGAGCATGCGCAACCGCGCAAGATCGAAATTTCCGTTGCCTAACAACGGATGCCGGCATGCGGCAGCCGGATCATGCCGCATCACTTCAGCAATCAATCAACTAGCGAATCAGCGAGAAAGGACGTCCAAATGAAACTGGATGAAATCAAGCAAGGCATTTCCGGGTTTTGGGACTCGGTTGCGGAAGGCTGGCAACATATGAGGCAATCGGCTTCAACCGCCTTGACCGGCTTCCGGCCGGGCAGCAATACGAACATGCCGTTGAGGACGCAGGTCGACGATGCGTTCTTCATCCCGTCCGGCACCTGGTCGATGCTGGGTGCCGATCTGTTCGAAGACGAGGGCAAGGTGGTCGTCAGGCTGGAAGTGCCCGGCATGGACAAGAACGACCTCGATATCGAAATGCAGGACGGCGCACTGATCGTCCATGGCGAAAAGCGCTTCGAGCAGGAGAATACCGACGGCAGATATCGCGTCCTGCAATGTGCGTACGGCAGCTTCCGGCGCGTGGTGCCTTTGCCTGTCGCGGTGATTGCAGACAAGGCGCAGGCAAGCTACCGCAATGGCGTATTGCGGATCGAACTGCCCAAGGCGGAACTCGAAAAACCGCGCAAGACCACGATCCGGGTCGATTGAACGGCGGCTCGCGCTACCATGGATTCAGCACTGCTGATGAACTGAGCTGCCGGATTGAAAAACCGGCGGCTCAGCGCCGCTTCACGCACTCGATATACGCCGCTCCATCCGGCGGCAATCCGCTGCGCTGCGAATTCCAGATCATTTCGCCAAGGCACTCCATCATCTGGTGATGGGCGTCGTGCTCGGATCCGAGCCGCTGCGCCAAGCCCAAAAAGGCAGCGCGGATGCCCGGCGGCTGGTCGATCGAAATCTGTTCTGCGATAGACAGGTGCATCGACAGGTGCAAGAAAGGATTGCTCTGTCCGCGTTCCACCGAATAGTCTGCGGCCAGCGCATCTTCCACTTTGGCCAGCGCATCCGCATACTCGTCGTGCTGAATGATCCAGTCGCGGGCTATCGCCTCCAGCGGCGTGAGAATTTCATTGGCGCGGACCTTGCGGTAGGTTTCGCAAAAAAAGCGCCGTACATCATGCTGGGAGGGGGTAAACATGGAGATCCAATTCGGGCTTTAAGGTGTGGACCGGAGATGGGTGCTGAAAACGTTTATGCAAGGGGCGGGCGGCGCGTTAATGCGGTAGGCAGTTTCTTGTCTCGCCCTTGCTGCGTGGATCGAGTCCCGGCCGCCTGATCAGACGCCTTTTTCCGGCAGCGGCGTCTTGTCCTTGTATTCACACAGGTCGGCAATGATGCAGTTCCAGCACTGCGGCTTGCGTGCAATGCAGGTATAGCGGCCGTGCAGGATGAGCCAGTGATGGGCATCATGCCGGAAGTCCGGGGGCACGAATTTCAGCAGCTTCCGCTCGACCTCGTCGACATCCTTGCCCGGCGCGATATTGGTCCGGTTGGAAACGCGGAAGATGTGCGTGTCGACCGCGATCGTTGCCTCGCCGAACGCGGTGTTCAGCACAACGTTGGCAGTCTTCCGGCCCACGCCGGGAAGGGCCTGCAAGGCTTCCCGCGAGCGAGGGACTTCGCCGCCGTGCTGCTCGACGAGGATGCGGCATGTTTCGATCACGTTCTTCGCCTTGGTGCGGTACAAGCCTATCGTGCGAATATAATTTTCGAGGTTTTCCACGCCAAGCGCATGGATGGCGGCCGGCGTATTGGCGACTGGATATAGCCGCCGCGTGGCCTTGTTCACCGAGACATCGGTAGCCTGCGCCGACAGAATGACCGCGATCAGCAGCTCGAAGGGCGTCGTGTACTCCAGTTCCGTCGTCGGATGCGGGTTCGCTTCATGAAAGCGTCTGAAGATCTCCAGGCGTTTTTCTGCATTCATTGCTTGTCTTTGGCTCGGGCTTGGGTTTCCATCTTGTGATTGACGTCGGCGATCTGCTTGCGCACTCCCGCGGAAACATCGTCCAGTCCGGTAGGGCGGGATGCCGCACCCGTCGCAGTCGCCATAGCCGCCATTTTTTCCTTCTGCAGTCGGGCTCGCTCCATCGCGGCCTGGATGATTGCCTTCTTGCGGTCCTGCGCCGCCCTTTCTTCGGGCGACAGTGCCGGTTCGCTTTCAACGGCTTTCAGTTTTGCCGCCGCCTTTGCGGCGAGACGGGCGTCATTTTCTTCCTTTTCCCGCCGCAGACGCGACGTGCGGAACTCATGGCGCGCTCTCGCCGCATCGGCTTGCTCCCGGGACCATGCTGCCCAGCCGGTACGTCCGGAAGTGACATCGACCATGGCGATGCAATCGACAGGGCAGGGTGCAACGCAAAGGTCGCAGCCGGTGCACAAGGCGGGCACGACGGTATGCATCTGCTTGGCCGCGCCGACGATGGCATCCACCGGGCAAGCCTGGATGCACAGGGTACAGCCGATGCAAAGCGTTTCGTCGATCACGGCCACCGGCCTTGGGCGTTCAATGCCATTGGCGGGATTGAGTGGAATGATCGGCTTGCCCAGCAGGGACGCCAGGCGCGCGACGCCGTCCATGCCGCCGGGCGGACATTGGTTATGGGCGGCATCACCTGTTGCCATCGCTTCGGCATACGGCCTGCATGCCGGATAGCCGCATTTCGTGCACTGTGTCTGCGGCAACAGATCTTCGAGCTGATCGGCAAGGGAAGGTGGAAAGGACACGACGGACAACGGGGGTATGCAATGAAAAACAGGATTATCCGGGGAAACCGGCCACGCCACAAATAAAAAAGCCGTCCACCATGGTGGACGGCCTTGTTGAAGCCGAAAAGCGATGGATGCGGAAGGCGGCTAAGAGACCAAGGAACCAGGGCCGCCGGAGCCGTCAGGCATGCGACCTGATGAACTCGCCGATCTTCGGGCAAATCATTTCACGCCAGCGCCGGCCGGAAAAGATGCCGTAGTGCCCGCACTTGGGTGCGGTAAAGTGCTGCTTCTTTGCTTTCGGGATACTCGAGCACAGATCGTGCGCCGCCTGCGTCTGCCCGGTGCCGGAAATGTCGTCGAGTTCGCCTTCGATGGTGAACAGCGCCACCGACTTGATATCCTGGGGGCGCACGAGCTTGCCTTCGACTTCCCAAGTGCCTTTCGGCAGGCTGAACTCCTGGAATACGGTCTTGATCGTTTCCAGGTAATACTCGGCCGGCATGTCGAGCACCGCATTGTATTCATCGTAGAACTTGCGATGCTCTTCAGCCGACTCGTTGTCGCCTTCACGCAGGTGCATGTAGAAGTCCCAGTGGCTCTGCGCATGGCGGCCGGGGTTCATGGCGACGAAGCCTGCATGCTGAAGGAAACCCGGGTAGACCTTGCGCCCGAAGCCGGGATAGTTCGCCGGCACGCTGTAGATCACCTTTGTCTCGAACCAGGAGAAGGGCTTCTCGGTTGCCAGGTCGTTGACTGCCGTCGGCGACTTGCGCGGATCGATCGGGCCACCCATCATGGTCATGGTCTTGGGCAGCTTCGGATCGTTGGCGCTGGCCATCAGCGAGATGGCGGCCAGCACCGGGACGGTCGGCTGGCAGACGGAGATGACATGCACGTCGGGACCGAGGCGCCGGATGAAATCCTGCACGTAGTAGATGTAGTCATGCAAATGGAAGGCGCCTTCGGAAAGCGGCACCATGCGCGCATCGGTCCAGTCGGTGATGTATACGTCATGCTCGGATAGCAGCGCACGCACCGTATCACGCAGCAGGGTGGAGTGATGTCCCGAAAGCGGCGCGACCAGCAGCACGGTAGGCTGCTTCAGATCGGCGAACTGCTTGTCGCTCAGGTCTTTCTTGAAATGAATAAGGCGGCAGAACGGTTTCTGCTCCGCAATTTCTTCGTATACGCCGACGGATTTCCCGGCAACAGGAACCGTCCTGATCCCGAACTCCGGCTTCTCGTAATCCTTGCCAAGCCGGTACAGCAATTCGTAGCCGGCTGCGATGCGCTGCGCGTACGGCGTATGAGCAAGAGGCGAAACCGGGTTGGTGAACAGTTTGGCAGACGCTTCCGCCCATTGGATGAGCGGGTTCAGGAAGGTCCGGTTTAATTCATGAAATTGATAAAGCATATTGGCCTCTTCGAGGTGTGACCGGTGTCGCTAGATTCTGAATAGAAATTTTCCGCAGTGCAATGCATCAAAGGCAATTTTGCCGACTTTTGAAAAAAAATAGTTCGTGCGTTCGTATGTAAGACGTTTGCATGACTTCTTGCAGGTAAAACAATTTATCGCCCATCACGTCCGCTGCTTGCCCGACTCAAATTTCCGTTAAGTAACATAGCATGAAACTGTAAGACCGCACCTGATGCAATAAACCGATTGATGCCTTCGCCACATATATGGTGACACGGTGCGGCTCTGCAACAAGCTCTTTTTAAAGATATGTTGTTTTTCCTGCAATGGCAGCCACTCTTTGTCGTTTGCTCCCCACAACTCAGTGCTTGGCTAACACTAGCCTTGCCTTAAACGGACATCTCCAGGAATTACATAAGCATGGGCTCGCATTGCTAATAAACTCCTGCTGTCGTTTAACGAGATATCGGGATAAAAGCATAAGCCATGCCATCTTGAATAATGCAGTCTGCGGTACGCTTTATGCTGCAAAACCATCGAAGCGACGGATCGATAGCAGAATTCGTTGTTGGCAAGCAAGCGTCAATCGATTCCCAAGCCGGTAGCATGTAATTTTTACCGGTGTGCGCGGTGGAAAGCGGTGTCGATAGATAAGGTCGACAACCAATACTTGGTGCTAGCTGTTCGGTGCGCAACGACACCACGCGCTGTTGCCAACAAGTAGGTGGCTCGCATGACATACGAATAGTCTGCGGGAGTCAGGCATGAAAAGAATTCGATGAAATGAATATCCCGTGAGCAAGCGTGTAGGGTATGGATCTCCTGCAGCCGATAACCGGGGCAGGAAGAAGCACTTGAATTTCATTACGATTTCCACAGAGTCGAGAATTCCCTGAAACAGTGGCAATAATAAACAAGGTTCGGAAGCGCTCTGGGCGGCCGGCCATGCCTGGGCAATCGGCGGCACGTGTCGCAAGCAGTTGCGCTACGCCATCGAGCCGAAGTGACATGGTGAAAAGCCGCGCAACTATCGGTTCGATACCGAAGGTGCAAGGGTTGTGAAATCCGGAGTCATCACATCGAAGACCATTGCGGAATGGGGCGCGAAATAGGCTTGAAAATAAGTCCTTGAATTGCATGGCATGACATACGCAGGAGGCAAGAAAATCGGATAGCGTTTTTTCACATGTGGTGAAATATGCGGTACGGCTTGCCAAATTTCTTGAATTGCTGCACCATTGCTCGCAACCAGTCCTCTATCAGCTGCAAAACATGACTTTCGCGCGCTTTTACTTTTATTTTTACTTTAGCTATTCCAGCCCCAAGGCGGTGGAGAAGCGGTAAGCGCACGAATAAAAGAGCCAAACCGAATCCTAGAAAAACCGCCAGTGATGGCGGTTTTTTCATTTGTACCGTATTGAAAACTTTTACCTGGAGAATGAACATGCCGCGCACCGATGACCTTCGCATCAGAGAAATGAAAGAACTGATTCCTCCTTCACATCTCATCCGCGAATTCTCCGGCTCCGACAAGGTCGCCAACACCACGGCCGGCGCCCGCACCGCGCTGCATCGCATTCTTCATGGCCAGGATGACCGCATGATGGTCGTCATCGGTCCGTGTTCGATCCATGATCCGAAAGCGGCAATGGAATATGCAAACCGCCTGATCAAGGAGCGCGAGCGCTTCGCCGGCGAGCTTGAAATCATCATGCGCGTGTATTTCGAGAAGCCGCGCACCACGGTCGGGTGGAAGGGACTGATCAACGATCCTTACATGGACAACAGCTTCCGCATCAATGACGGTCTGCGCATGGCGCGCGAGCTGCTCCTGAACATCAATGAACTCGGCCTGCCGGCGGGAACGGAATTCCTTGACGTGATCAGCCCGCAATACGTTGCCGACCTGATCAGCTGGGGCGCGATCGGTGCCCGCACGACCGAATCCCAGGTGCATCGCGAGCTCGCCTCAGGCCTTTCATGCCCGGTCGGTTTCAAGAACGGAACCGACGGCAACATCAAGATCGCCGTCGATGCAATCAAGGCGGCGTCGCAGCCGCACCACTTCCTGTCGGTCACCAAGGGCGGGCATTCCGCCATTGTCTCGACCAGCGGCAACGAGGATTGCCATATCATCCTGCGCGGCGGGAAGGCGCCGAATTACGATGCCGCCAGCGTCGATGCCGCCTGCAAGGAAATCGCCGCCAGTGGCCTGGCTTCGCGCCTGATGATCGATGCTTCCCATGCCAACAGCTCCAAGAAGCCGGAAAACCAGGTGCCGGTATGCGCGGACATCGCGCGCCAGGTGGCCGAAGGTGATACCCGCATCGTCGGCGTCATGGTCGAGTCGCATCTGGTAGCAGGCCGCCAGGATCTGGTTCCCGGCAAGGAACTGACCTACGGCCAGTCGGTCACCGACGGCTGCATCGACTGGGATGCCAGCGTGAAGGTGCTGGAAGGCCTGGCAGAGGCGGTGAAGCAGCGCCGTCTGAAGGAAGATCGCGAATAATGAATAATTTGACGGGTAAAGCGGCCGGCGACCCTGGTCGCCGGTGATTCGGCGTTGTCCGGACTTTACCCTGATGCGCCCGACTGCTCCTGGTGATTGAAGCCTGAACCCTGCACCGCGGTTCAGAAGCGCTTGGTCAGTACCATCTGCTGGCCGTCGCGCCGCATCTCGGTCCGGTTCAGGAAGGACATGCCGAGCAGGATCAACGGCAAGCCTTGCTCCTGAACCACCGCATCTACCTGGTTGATCTCGATGTCGCCGACTTTCACGGTATTGAGCTTGACCTGGTAAGCCTGCACCGTTCCGTTTGCCGTATTCAGATAGGCCACTTGGCCCTTGCGGTAATCGATCCCCAGCCGCACGGCCTCCGATGCCGGCATTGCAATCATCGTGGCCCCCGTGTCCAGGAGCATCCGCACGCTGCCACCATTGATCTGTCCCTGCACCATGTAATGCCCGCGGCCGTCGGCCTGCAGGGTGGCGCTGGAACGTCCGGAGGATGCGGGGGTACGGTTCACATGGTCGCCGATGGCAATGGTCTGGCGCTTGCCATTGCTCTCGATGGTTGCGCTGGAGTCGCTTGCGGCAACCAGCTTGACGCCATCGACAATCGTGGCGCCGACCGCATAGGTCTTGGGCGAACCACCGTCGATGACCAGGACGGCCTTGTTCGGGAACAGCCCGACCACGCTGATGTCCGCGGCCTGGACAGCGGTGACGCAGGAAAGCAGGCTTGCGGAGAGGAAGAGGGCGCGCATGATGTCGGATGTCGAACCGTAATGGGTAAGCGGGACCGGCAGGCCTGCCTGCCTTCCTTTGGGTCTAGCCGCGATCAGTCGCGGAAATTGTTGAATTCCAGGGGCAGGTCGGTCATTTCCTTGCGCAGCATCGCCATTGCGGATTGCAGGTCGTCGCGCTTGGCACCGGTGACGCGCACCGCATCGCCCTGGATGCTGGCCTGCACCTTCATCTTGCTGTCCTTGATGATGCGAACAATCTTCTTGGCCATGTCGGATTCAATGCCGTTGCGGATCTTGATTACCTGCTTGACCTTGTCGCCGCCGATCTTCTCGATCTTGCCGAGGTCGAGAAAGCGCACATCGACGTTGCGCTTGACCATCTTGCCGGTCAGGACGTCGCGCACCTGTCCCAGCTGGAACTCGCTGTCGGCATAGGCGGTCAGTTCGCGTTCCTTCTGCTCGACGCGTGCGTCGCTGCCCTTGAAGTCGAAACGGGTGGTGATTTCCTTGTTCGACTGATCGACCGCATTTTTCACTTCAACAATATTGGCTTCGGATACAACATCAAAAGATGGCATGGCAAATCTCACTTGCGAAATTGGTTGGAAAAACATGCCCGGCTATTCTTGTTCTTATCGAGCTTGTCATGCTGAAAACACCGGCCCATTCTAGCCGACAAAAAATCGGGTGGCTAGTTTATGCAGCCTCTATAATGCCAGCCCTATGAGCGCAGACCTTTCGATTCAACGCAGTTTTTCGCTTCGCAGCCTCAATACCTTCGGTATCGACGCCGCCACCGCCGCGTACATGAAGATTTCGTCAACAGCAATGCTGGAAGCGGTTGCGCGTGACGGTGCGTTGGCAGCCTTGCCGCGGCTGGTGCTGGGCGGCGGCAGCAATCTGCTGCTGACCGGAGATTTCGACGGCCTGGTGCTGCACATGGCGACCAGCGGGATCGAACTCGTCGGCGAAGATGATGACGCGTTTTACATCAGGGCGGCGGCAGGCGAAAACTGGCATCGCCTTGTACTGTGGACGCTGGAACACGGGTTTCCCGGACTTGAAAACCTATCGCTGATTCCAGGAAGCGTGGGCGCGTCTCCGATCCAGAACATCGGCGCCTACGGCGTGGAACTCAAGGACCGGTTCCATTCGCTGACCGCCTTCGACATGGTCGAGGGAAAGACCTTCACTCTCGACCGCGGCGCATGCCGTTTCGGTTACCGCGACAGCATCTTCAAGCATGCCCTGCGCGATCGCGCGGTAATTCTCGATGTCACGTTTGCCCTGCCCAGGCAGTGGGAGGCGAACGTCCGGTATGCCGACGTGGCGCAAGAATTGGCCGCGCACGGCATCGAGCAGCCGTCCGCGCGGCAGGTCAGCGATGCCATCGTTGCCATCCGCGCCCGCAAGCTGCCTGACCCCGCGGTGATCGGCAACGCGGGCAGCTTCTTCAAGAATCCGGTAGTGACGCAAGCTGCGCGCGATGCCTTGCTGGCGCGTTGTCCCGACCTGGTCAGCCATGCGCAGGCCGATGGCAGCTATAAGCTGGCGGCCGGCTGGCTGATCGATCGGGCTGGCTGGAAAGGCAAGAGCATCGGCGCCGCCGGCGTCTACGAGAAGCAGGCGCTGGTGCTGGTCAATCGCGGCGGAGCGAGCGGAAGAGAGATCGCGGAACTGGCCGCGGCGATACAGGCCGACGTGCGGGAGAAGTTCGGCGTGGCGCTGGAACCCGAACCTGTCTTTGTATAAACACAAAAGGATACGGGCACAAAAAAGGCGATCAACTGATCGCCTTTTTATTTTGCCGCGTTCGCTGTCTTCGATTCAAGCCGCAACGAAGTGGCAGACGTAGTCGAGCGTTTCCAGGGTCTCGATATCGAAGCTGGAATTGCCGGGCACGTTGAAGCTCTGGCCGCCTTCATAGGTGTTCCATGCCTCTTCCCCCTTCAGGCGGATGCGGCACTTGCCCGCATTGATCTCCATGACTTCCGGCGCGCCGGTGTTGAAGGTCAGCGACGACGGAAAGATGACGCCGATGGTCTTGCGGGTGCCGTCGGCAAACAGCACGGTATGGGAAACGCACTTGCCGTCGAAGTAGAGATTGGCCTTCTTGACGACGGATACATTGTCGAATTGTGTGGTCATGGTGTTCTATCCGAAGAATTTGTTGTTATTTGTCGCCATCCTTGCCGAGGCGCGGCAGGCCCACGGAAGAGTTCGAACCGAGCAGGCCGGCATTGCTGTAGATGCCCAGCTTGTCGCGCGTGTCGGTGATGTCGAGGTTGCGCATGGTCAGCTGGCCGATGCGGTCCTGCGGCGTGAACGCGCCTTCGCCTTTTTCCATGGTAAGGCGCTCCGGCTTGTAGGTAAGGTTGGCCGACTCGGTATTGAGAATCGAATAGTCATTGCCGCGACGCAGTTCGATCGTGACTTCGCCGGTGACGGCGCGCGCGACCCAGCGCTGGGACGCTTCGCGCAGCATGATCGCCTGCGGATCGAACCAGCGGCCCTGGTACAGCAGGCGGCCGAGCTTGCGTCCGTTGTCGCGGTATTGCTCGATCGTGTCTTCGTTGTGAATGCCGGTAACGAGACGCTCGTAGGCGATGAACAGCAGTGCCAGTCCGGGGGCTTCGTAGATGCCGCGGCTCTTGGCCTCGATGATGCGGTTTTCGATCTGGTCGCTCATGCCGAGACCGTGGCGGCCGCCGATGCGGTTGGCTTCCATGATCAGGTCGACCTGGTTCGCGAAGGTGATGCCGTTCAGCGCGACCGGGCGTCCTTCCTCGAAGCGGACACTGACTTCCTCGCGCTTGACTTCGACGTCGTCGCGCCAGAAGGCGACGCCCATGATCGGCTCGACGATTTTCATGCCGCTGTTGAGGTGTTCGAGATCTTTTGCCTCGTGGGTGGCGCCCAGCATGTTGGAGTCGGTCGAGTAGGCCTTTTCGACCGACATCTTGTAGTCAAAGCCGGACTTGATCAGGAATTCCGACATTTCCTTGCGGCCGCCGAGTTCCTGGATGAAGCGGTCGTCGAGCCAGGGCTTGTAAATGCGCAGGGACGGATTGACCAGCAGGCCGTAGCGGTAGAAGCGCTCGATGTCGTTGCCTTTGAAGGTGCTGCCGTCGCCCCAGATGTCGACCTGATCTTCCTGCATGGCGGCAACCAGCATGGTGCCGGTGACCGCGCGGCCCAGCGGCGTCGTGTTGAAGTAGGTGATGCCGGCGGTCGAGATGTGGAAGGCCCCGCTCTGCAGCGCGGCGATACCTTCGGCGACCAGCTGTTCGCGGCAATCGATCAGGCGCGCCTGTTCGGCGCCGTACTGCTTGGCCTTCTTCGGAATCGCTTCGTAGTCGGGCTCGTCCGGCTGGCCCAGGTTGGCGGTGTAGGCGTACGGAATGGCGCCTTTCTGGCGCATCCAGTGCAGGGCTGCGCTGGTATCGAGGCCGCCGGAGAAGGCGATGCCCACTTTCTGATTGACGGGTACGGACTGAAGTATGGTCGACATGATTTCTGCTTCGCTAGATGGAACTGGGATGATGGATTTGGGTAATGGGCACCGGGTGGGCTGATCTGGCGGCGTCGGTCAGCCTGCCAGCCTGCCCAGCACCAGATATTCAAGCAGGGCCTTTTGCACGTGCAGACGGTTCTCGGCTTCGTCCCACACGACCGACTGCGGTCCGTCGATCACTTCCGCGGCGACTTCCTCGCCCCGGTGCGCCGGCAGGCAATGCATGAACAGGGCATCGGCATTGGCGCGCTTCATTTTTTCGCCATCGACGATCCAGCCGTCGAAAGCCTTCAGCCGCGCCGCGTTTTCTTCCTCGTATCCCATGCTGGTCCAGACGTCGGTGGTCACGAGGTCCGCGCCTGCGCAGGCATCCGAAGGGTTGGCGAAGAAGGTGTAGTTGCCGTTGCCAGGGGTAACCAGGTCAGGGTTGATTTCATAGCCCTTGGGTGTGGACACGTTCACATGGAAATCGAATACCTCGGCTGCCTGCAGCCAGGAGTAGAGCATGTTGTTCGCGTCGCCGATCCAGGCCACTGTCCTGCCCTTGATGGAGCCGCGGTATTCGATGTAGGTGAAGACGTCGGCCAGCACCTGGCAGGGATGGTGTTCGTTGGTCAGGCCGTTGATGACCGGAACGCGCGAACTGCCGGCAAAGCGTTCGATGATGTCCTGGCCGAAGGTGCGCACCATGATGATGTCGCACATGCGGGACATGACCTGGGCCGCATCTTCCACCGGTTCTCCGCGGCCGAGCTGGCTGTCGCGGGTGTTGAGGTAGATGGCCGCGCCGCCGAGCTGGTGCATGCCGGCTTCGAAGGAAAGGCGCGTGCGCGTCGAGTTCTTTTCGAACACCATGACCAGCGTCCGGTCGACCAGCGGATGGTACGGCTCATAGTTCTTGAACTTTTGCTTGATGAGGCGTGCGCGTTCAATCACATGGTCGAACTCGTCGAGCGTGAAGTCGGAAAACTGCAGGAAATGTTTGATGGACATGAATGAAAACGGCGGCAAGTGCTGGGTTGGCTCTTGCCGCCGGATTGTTGTAACTCGTTCAATTATAAGAGATTTTGTATCGAAAAGATAACCGGCTGAAGCAGCCGTTGCCTCTTAATAAAGCTTTTGCGAGGATTCATGCACGAGCTGCTGATAGAGCGCATGCCGCAGCGGTGCAATTTCACCGGCCTCAACCGCGCCCAGCACGGCGCAGCCCGGTTCGGTCAGGTGGTGGCAGTTGTAGAACTTGCAATGCCCCAAGTGCGGGCCGAATTCCCGGAAAGCACGCTCCAGCATGCCTTCGCTCAAATGATAGAGGCCGAATTCCTGGAAACCCGGCGAATCGATGATGGCCGTGTCGTTTCCGGTCATGAACAGGCGGGTGAATGTGGTCGTGTGCTTGCCGGAATTGAGCGCCGCGGAGATTTCGCGCGTCGCCAGTTCGGCATCCGGCACCAGCAGGTTGATAAGCGAAGACTTTCCCATGCCGGACTGGCCGATCAGGATGCTCGACTGACCCTGCATCAGCGGTTGCAGCAGTTCCTTGGCTTGTTCCGGCATGCTCTTGGCCGACAATTCATGAACCGGGTAACCGAGATTGGCATACATAGCGAGCCGCTGTCGCGTCGGGGCCAGCAATTCCTCGATATCAACCTTGTTGAGGATGATATGGGCTGCAATTCCTCCTGCTTCGGCTGCGACCAGCGCACGCGACACCAGGTCGTCGGAAAAGCCTGGCTGCGTGGCCACCACGATAAACAGCTGGGTGACGTTGGCGGCGAGCAGCTTCGATTTGTACTGGTCGGAACGATAGAGAAGGGTCTTGCGCTCGGCGATCGATTCGATGACGCCCTGATCGGGCGAGGTCCGCTTCCAGTGGACGATGTCTCCGGTTGCCACATCGCTTTTCTTGCCGCGGGTTACGCATTGCACTTTGTGTTCGCCGGCCTGCACCAGGTAATGCCTGCCGTGCGCCGCGATGACGGTTCCTTGTTCTCTTGTCATGTGGGCGCTCTACCGGCTGGCCAACAGGTGATGAATCCGTATGCTGGCCGGCGGATGCGAGTCGTAGAACGCTGAGTGCAGCGGATCGGGAGTCAGGGTCGAGGCATTGTCTTCGTACAGCTTGACCAGCGCCGACACCAGGTCCTGCGCATTGGTATGTTTCGCGGCGAAGGCATCCGCCTCGAATTCATGCTTGCGCGAAGTGATCGAGGTCAGCGGCGACAGCAGGAAAGTGAAGACGGGCAATGCCAGCATGAACAGGATCAGCGCCATCGCGTCGTTGCTGGTCAGGAGCATCGGATCGACACCCAGCCCGGTGTAGAACCATGCCTGCGTCTTCAGATAGCCAAGCAGGGCCAGCAGGCCGAGCGATACGCCGAACATCACGATGATGCGCTTGATGATGTGCCTGAGCTTGAAATGGCCGAGTTCATGTGCAAGAACGGCTTCGATTTCCTGCGGCCCCAGGCGGGCCAGCAGCGTGTCGAAGAAGACGATGCGCTTGGCGGCGCCGAAGCCGGAAAAGTATGCATTGCCGTGCGCGCTGCGCTTGGAGCCGTCCATCACGAACAGTCCCTTGGAGGCGAAGCCGACGCGCTGCATCAGGTTCTCGATGCGGGAGCGCAGGCTCTCGTCCTGCAGCGGCGTGAACTTGTTGAAGAGAGGCGCGATGACGGTCGGGTACAGGACCAGCATCAGCAGCTGGAAGCCGGTCCAGACCAGCCACGCATAGAACCACCACAGGCTGCCGGACTTATCCATCAGGGTCAGGATGACCCAGATCAGCGGTAATCCGATCACGATGCCGACCAGCGTATTCTTGACCATGTCGGAGATGAACAGGCCGAGCGTCATCTTGTTGAAGCCGAATTTCGCTTCCAGCACGAATTGCTTGTAGTAATCGAACGGCAGTTCTACCAAGCCGGAAATAACTGCGAATGCGGCGAGCAGGGCAAGCTGGTGCAGCATGCCGGGGCCGGTCAGGTTGAATAGCGTCACCGCCAGCCACTGCAGGCCGCCAAGCAGGGTGAAGCCGATCAGGACGCCTGCATTGACAAGCAGCGTGACAAGGCCCAGCTTGGTCCGGGCAACGGTATAGTCGGCCGCCTTCTGGTGCGCATGCAACGGGATTTTCTCCGCGAATTCGGCCGGCACCGCGCCGCGGTGGGCGATCACATGCCTGATATGACGGGAACCCAGCCAGAAGCGGACGATCAGCGTCACAACCAGAAAACCGACGAACAATACCGAAAACGCGAGTGAAGACATGCTGTGCCTGTGAGAAAATGGCGAATTACTGAGGATTTAGATTATGTCACAAGCTATTGAAACAAATGCCGCTCCGTCCGCGCCCGTACGCCCGAACGAATTCAATCTTGTCTGGGTAGACATGGAAATGACCGGACTCGACCCCGACAGCGACCGCATCATCGAAGTTGCCTGCGTGGTCACGGATGCGGAATTGAATATTCTTGCCGAAGGCCCGGTGTTTGCAATTCATCAACCGGATGAGGTACTGGACAAGATGGACGCCTGGAACAAGGGCACGCACGGGCGTTCCGGACTGATCGACCGTGTCAAGGCGTCGACAGTCAGCGAGGCGGATGCCGAAACTACGCTGATCGAGTTTCTCAAGCGCCACGTTCCCGCAGGCAAATCGCCGATGTGCGGCAATTCGATCTGCCAGGACCGTCGCTTCATGGTGCGCGGCATGCCCAAGCTGGAGGCATTCTTCCATTACCGCAATCTTGACGTGTCGACCCTGAAGGAACTCTGCCGTCGCTGGAAGCCGGAAATTTCCTCGGGTTTCAAGAAGCATCAAAAGCATACCGCGCTGGCCGACATCATCGAATCGATAGAAGAACTGCGCTATTACCGCGAGCATTTCATCAAGGCTTGACGCTCCGCAGGTTTCCCGAATTCCCAAGCATCCGCTTGCCGGCTTCGCCGGGCAAGCCCCGACACACCGTTTTTTAAGAGCCGAAACATGGCCTCAGTACCTGATACCCCGTCGACCGAAGCGGTCGACAACATCGCGGATACCCGGAAGGTTCCTGCCGAACTCATCGCAAGGGAAGTCGCGCGTCGCCGTACCTTCGGCATCATTTCCCACCCGGATGCGGGCAAGACCACGCTCACTGAAAAACTCCTGCTGTTCTCCGGCGCGATTCAGCTGGCCGGCACGGTCAAGGCGCGCAAGAGCGGCCGGCACGCGACCTCGGACTGGATGGAAATCGAAAAGCAGCGCGGCATTTCCGTGGCGAGCTCGGTGATGCAGTTCGAATACCGCGACCACGTGGTCAACCTGCTTGACACCCCCGGCCACCAGGACTTTTCCGAGGATACCTATCGCGTGCTGACAGCAGTGGACTCGGCGCTGATGGTGATCGACGCCGCCAAGGGCGTGGAAGAGCAGACGATCAAGCTGCTCAACGTCTGCCGCATGCGCGCCACGCCCATCCTGACCTTCATGAACAAGATGGACCGCGAAACGCGCGATCCGCTGGAACTGCTCGATGAAGTCGAATCGGTACTGAAGATACAGTGCGCGCCGGTCACCTGGCCGATCGGCATGGGCAAGAATTTCCGCGGCGTCTATCACCTTCTGCGCGATGAAATCCTGCTGTTCAAGGCGGGCTCGGAACGGGCAGACCAGGAATTCGAAGTCGTCAAGGGCATTGATAATCCGCGGCTGTCGGAGATGTTCCCGCTTGAAATCGAGCAGCTGAAGATGGAAGTCGAACTGGTGCACGGCGCGTCGCATCCGTTCGACCTGGAAGCCTTTCTGGCCGGCACGCAGACGCCGGTGTTCTTCGGTTCCGCCATCAACAACTTCGGCGTGCGTGAAATTCTGAACGCATTGCTTGACTGGGCGCCGGCGCCGCGCCCGCGCGATGCTTCGGTGCGTGCCGTCACGCCGGTGGAAGCGCCGTTCTCGGGCTTCGTGTTCAAGATCCAGGCCAACATGGACCCTGCGCACCGCGATCGCATCGCCTTCCTGCGAGTCTGTTCGGGGCGCTTCGAGCGCGGCATGAAGGTCAAGCACCTGCGCCTGAACCGGGAGATCAAGGTGTCAAGCGTGGTGACCTTCATGGCATCGAGCCGCGAGCAGGTGGAAGAGGCTTTTGCGGGCGACATCATCGGCTTGCCCAACCACGGCAATATGCAGATCGGTGACAGTTTTTCCGAAGGCGAACAGCTGCAGTTCACCGGCATTCCATATTTCGCGCCGGATTTCTTCCGCATGGTGCGCATCCGCAATCCGCTCAAGATCAAGCAACTGCACAAGGGCTTGCAGCAGCTGGGCGAAGAAGGTGCGGTCCAGGTGTTCAAGCCGGTGCATGGCGGCGACCTGATCCTGGGCGCAGTCGGTGTGCTGCAGTTCGAAGTGGTGGCGAGCCGCCTGCTCAACGAGTATGGCGTGGACGCGGTATTTGAAGGCACCAGCATCAGCAGTGCGCGCTGGATCTCGAGCGACGACAAGAAGGCGCTCGCCGATTTTGAAAGGTCGTCGGCAGGCGCCAATGTCGCCTACGATGCCGCCAATAACATGGCCTATCTCGCCACCTCGGGCGTCAACCTGAAGCTGACGCAGGAGCGCTGGCCGCAACTGACCTTCCATGCCACGCGCGAGCATGCGGTGAAAGTGGGCTGATCCGCTTTTCCGCAGTCACCGCAAAGCCGGCGCTACGATACGTACCGCCGGCTTTTTCATTGCTCGTCAAAACGGTTTGAACCGAATTCCAGGTTTTTTCAATATGAAAGCATTGAAAAACTACAGCGATTGAACACGTTCACGGCAGATAACATTTGTTGAATGGAATATGCCGATAGATAGCTCCAACTTGGCGCACAATTTGTGGCATATCAAACAGGTGCGAGGGCAGGCCCCTATACTCACCGCACGTTTTCAAACCTGCCTTTTTCGTGTCTTGTTTTCATGAAGTTTCCGGGCATCCTGTGCTGGAATTTCTCATTGCCTCGGACCGAGAAGGTACCCTGCGGCGCTCATCGGCGGATGGCTCCTAAACCCGATAGAACATGCGTCAGGGTTGCAATGAATTTACTGCCGCGTCGAGGGTCGATTATCTGAATCGGGCCTTCGAAAAATCGGTCCAGCCGACATTCACCTTGCTAGAAGCACAGCTTATTCCGCTATACATCATCAGAGGCCCCCATGCTGACTGCAACCTATTCCATTATCGCTATCGCTGCCGAGCAGGACAAAGCACGCCATATGCTGGGGCGGCTGCAGCAGCATATGGAGAACGCATGGAAAGGCATGCAGCGGCTCGACTTTGCCACGCTCGATGCGACGTTCAACAGACTCATGCATTTCGAGCATTTTTGCCGCAGCCGAAAGATCGAACGCTACGTGATGCCGACGCTGCGCCGCTTCGGGCGTGACGCCGAAGTGCTGGTCGCAGACCTGGAAAGCCTGGGATCGAAAGCCACCGGCATCCTGCGCGCGGTCGGGGAGCAATTGTCCGCCGCGTTCGACCACGGATTGGCGAGGGCAGGGGAACTTTGCAACTCGATGGAACTGTATTGCCGGCATGTGTCGACTCGCCTGGATCGCGAGGAACGCGAACTGCTGCCGATGGCGCGCCATCTGCTTACCGTCGAGGACTGGTTCGGCATCGCTGCGCAAAGCCTGTCGGAGACATCGAGACAATGGAAAGTCCGCCAGCCGCGCACCGGCTTGCCATCCATGCATGCCGATCGTTCATCCGCGAATTATCACTAAGCGGACTTTCTTCGCGTCCGTCATGCGGCCCATGACGGGATCAAGTCACATCTGGTAACCGGCTGCGTTCTCCGAAGCTTGCGTTGGAAGGGGTTTCTTGGCATCGTGTCGCCCCATGAAATCCTTTCGCTCGCGCATGCCCAAGATGCTCAAGTTCACGCGCTTTTCCCTGCGTGATTTTCTGATCGCGGCCGGTCCGGCAGCCATTGCCATCCTCGCAACCTGCGTGCTCGCCTACTGGCTGGTCGATCCGTCGCCGCCATCTGCCGTCACCCTGTCAACCGGACAGGAAAACAGTGCCTATGAAACGCTCGGAAAGAAATATGCGGGCGCGTTGGCACGATATGACATCCGCGTCGTGCAGAAGCCGTCGCTGGGGTCCGGTGAAAATATGCAGCGCCTCAATGATCCCGAGTCGGGAGTGGACATCGCCTTCGTTCAAAGCGGATCGGGCGAACACCAGGCCGCCGAACGCAGCGGCCTGGTGTCGCTCGGAAGCCTGTTCACCGAACCGGTATGGATCTTCCTGCGCAGCGCGAAGAACGTCAACCAGCTGACGCAGCTCAAAGGCTTGAGAATCAATGTCGGCCCGGAAGGCACCGGCGTGCCCGAACTCTTTAGAAAGATTCTGTCTGTGAATGGCATGGAAGCCGGTGACGTACGCTTGGAGATGCTGGAAGACACGCCGGCCACCGTGGAACTGCTGGCAGGCCGCATCGATGGCCTGGTGTTCAGTTCGGCGCCGGATGCGCCTCTCATTCAGATGCTGCTGCAGACGCCAGGCATCAAGCTCTTCGATTTTTCACAAGCGGAAGCCTACACCCGCCGCTTCCCGTTCCTGTCGCATGTGGTTCTGCCAAGAGGCATCGTCGATCTCGGGCGCGATCTTCCACCCAAGGACTATCACCTGATCGCGCCGACGGCGACCCTGGTCGCGCGCGAAGACCTGCATCCCGCGGTGGTGAATCTCTTCGTGCAGTCGGCGGCTGACATTCACGGCAATTCGGGCTGGTTCAGCAGGCGTGGCGAATTTCCGACGGCCAGCTATACCGAGATACCGGTATCGCCCGCAGCCGAGAAGTTTTATAAAAATGGACAGCCGCTGCTGCAGCGCTACCTGCCGTTCTGGCTGGCGAATTTCTTCGAACGGATGTGGGTGGTGGTGGTCGCGCTGGGCGCGCTCATTCTGCCGCTGTCGCGCATCATTCCACCGCTGTATGTCTGGAAGGTGCGCTCGCGCGTGTACCGCTGGTACGGGCAGCTGCGCGCGGTGGAGCAGGAAATCGAGGACGTGCCGCCGGAAAAGCATGCGCAAGTGTATCCGGCGCAGCTGCAGCGCCTCAACGACATCGAGGAGCGTGTCAATCGGATTTCAATACCGCTGTCGTTCGCCGACGAGCTCTATGGCTTGCGCAGTCACATCAATTTCGTCCGGCGCCGCATCGCGGGCTTGATGGAAAAGACGGCACCCTAAACCCTCGGACCCGGCGGCGAATCAACTCAGGCCCCGGCCCAAGGCAATCCTGCCTTGCACCAGCCACCCACGGTCTTGCGGTGTCCTTCCGCATCCTTGTCGCCCTCGAAACCTTCCAGGATGTCGAAGCAATGGGCATAACCGCTCTCGGTGGCCAACTTGGCGGCGTGGCGCGAACGCACGCCGGAGCGGCAGAGGAACAGCAGCACGTTCTCCTTTTCGGCGACACGCGAGAGCTCCTCCATGAATGCGGGATTCTGCACGCTGCCGGGATAGGTGTTCCATTGCACTGCCGCATGCTGGGTTTCCGGAATGACAACCCGGCCGACCCAGTCGCGTTCGGCGTTGGTGCGCACATCAACGAGCTTCACGCGCGGATCGGTGCGAAGCAGTTCATAAGCTTCGGCCGGCGTTACCGCGCCTGCGTAGGGAAGAGCGTTTTGCTGGCCGCGTTCCCGTGCCTTGGCAAGAATTTCCATGATGTCGAACCAGATGTCGGAGATGAGAATTTGCCTATTTTATCGAATCGCGCAGCCTTCCGACTTTGCAGCAATTGCATTCATCTGGATGCACTCGAACGGTGCAAAAATAAACCAAGTAAAATCACTTCTCACCAAAAACGTGCATGGGAGACGGGGCGCACTTTTTTGGTGAGTTATGCTTGAGCATTTTTGTTGAGAAAAAGCTTACAAATGCGCACTATTTTCGCTATTTAGCCTGCATCATGCCGGTGCGGCGGGTTTGTCATTTCTCAAGTTGGTGGCATGGAATCTGCTATCATTCCGGGCTGAGTTCTGGTCGCACTTCGATGTGTACCGCTGCCCTCGCGTTACTGCGAACAGTGTCGGCTCAACCCAATTGCATAACCAACGCATCAATTGCTCATTTTAGGAGATTCGCATGGCACGTACGGCCGCAGAGGTCTTGAAGATGGCGAAAGACAACGAAGTCAAATTCGTTGATTTTCGTTTTGCAGACACCCGAGGCAAGGAGCAGCACGTTACTGTTCCCGTTTCGCAGTTCGGTATGGACAAGTTCGAAGCAGGCCATGCATTCGACGGCTCCTCCATCGCCGGCTGGAAGGGTATCGAAGCTTCCGACATGCTGCTCATGCCTGATCCGAACACAGCCAACATCGATCCCTTCATGGAAGAGACGACGATGTTCATGCAGTGTGACGTCATCGAACCCGCAGACGGCAAGGGCTACGACCGCGATCCGCGCTCCATCGCCAAGCGCGCCGAAGCGTATCTGAAGTCTTCCGGCCTGGGCGACACAGCCTACTTCGGCCCGGAACCCGAATTCTTCATCTTCGACAGCGTCCGCTGGAAGATCGACATGTCCGGTTGCTTCGTCAAGATCAATTCCGAAGAAGCTTCCTGGAGCACAGGCAAGGACCTCGAAGGCGGCAACACCGGCCACCGTCCGACCGTCAAGGGCGGCTATTTCCCGGTTCCCCCGGTCGACAGCTTCCAGGACATGCGTTCGGAAATGTCCCTGATTCTCGAAGCCATGGGCATCCCGGTCGAAGTTCACCACCACGAAGTCGCCGGCGCAGGCCAGAACGAACTCGGCACCAAGTTCTCGACCCTGGTCGAGCGCGCGGACTGGACACAGAACCTGAAGTACGTGATCTGGAACGTCGCCCACACCTACGGCAAGACCGCAACCTTCATGCCGAAGCCGCTGGTCGGCGACAACGGCTCGGGCATGCACGTACACCAGTCGATCTGGAAAGACGGCCAGAACCTGTTCGCAGGCGACGGCTATGCCGGCCTGTCCGATTTCGCGCTGTACTACATCGGCGGCATCATCAAGCATGCACGCGCGCTGAACGCGATCACCAACCCGGGCACCAACTCCTACAAGCGTCTGGTTCCCGGCTTTGAAGCTCCGGTCAAGCTGGCTTACTCGGCGAAAAACCGCTCCGCTTCGATCCGTATTCCGCACGTCGCCAATCCGAAGGGCCGTCGCGTGGAAGCACGCTTCCCGGACCCGCTGTCCAATCCGTACCTGTGCTTCTCGGCACTGATGATGGCCGGCCTGGATGGCGTTCAGAACAAGATTCACCCGGGCGAGGCAGCATCGAAGGACCTGTACCACCTGCCGCCGGAAGAAGACAAGCTGATCCCGACCGTCTGCTCGTCGCTCGACCAAGCGCTCGAGTATCTCGACAAGGACCGCGAGTTCCTGACACGCGGCGGAGTCTTCAGCGACACAATGATCGATGCCTACATCGAGCTGAAAATGCAGGAAGTCCAGCGCTTCCGCATGACGACTCATCCGATCGAGTTCGATATGTACTATTCGCTGTAATCAGCCACGCTGATTGAAGTGTTGTAACAAAGGGAAAGCTTCGGCTTTCCCTTTTTTGTTTGCAGGAACTGTTGTGCTATAAGACGTTCTGAATCGAATGTTTGTAAAGGCCTGTTTCTTGCCATAAACTTGTAGCTGCCTTTACTGTTTCCAAGCAGAAATATTATGAAACAACTATTTTTGGGCCTGTGGCTTGCTGCAGGCATTGCCGGAAGCGCTGGAAGTGCTTTTGCGCAGAGCGAGGTCTTTCTCTGCGTGGATGAATCCGGCAAGAAGGAATACAAGAACACCGGCTTGACCAAGGGCTGCAAGAAGATCGATCTCCCGGGTATCACGATGATTCCGGCGCCGCCCTCCGCCGCCGCCGCGGCGCGCAGGCCGGTCGTGCAGACGACTGCCGCAGCCAAGCCGTCGAATTCCCCGTCCGATTTTCCTCGGGTCGATAGCGATACCCAGAAAACCCGGGACAACGACAGGCGCCAGATCCTGCTGGATGAAATGCGCAGCGAGGAACAGAAGCTGGCCGGCCTGAAGAAGGATTTCAACAATGGCGAGCCGGAACGCCGCGGCGATGAGCGCAACTTCGCCCGCTACCAGGAGCGGGTCGCGGCCATGAAGGACGACATCGGCCGCACGGAAAAGAATATCGAGGCACTCAAGCGCGAGATCGGCAACCTCAAGTAAGACGACCGTCATCGTGTATCGCTTTTCGGGTACGACGTTTGCATAATAGGGGCTGCGAATGCAGCCCTTTACTTTTCATGACATCCCAATCCACTCCCCGCCATTCCCTTGAAGGACTTGAACTGCTGTCGTCCGCAGTCATCATCCTCGACTCCGACAGCCGCATCGTCTATGCCAATGCCGCCGCGGAGAACCTGTTCGAAAGTTCGGTCAAGGCGCTGGTTTCGCAGCGCCTGGGCGACCTTTTCCTCAACGGCGACCATCTCGCCGATGTATTCGAGGAAGCGCTCCAGCATCGTTTCGCCGACAAGCGCCTCGACCTGACGCTGGAGCGGGCAGGGCGGGAAGCGCTGCAGGTGCATGTGATCGTCACCGCCGTGGACAATCCGGAAACGCCGGTGCTGATCGAGCTGCGCGAAAACGTGCAGCAGCTCAAGCTGGACCGGGAAGAGCGGCTGCTCGACCAGAGCCAGGCCAACAAGGAGCTCATCCGCAATCTCGCGCATGAAATCAAGAATCCGCTCGGTGGCATCCGCGGCGCGGCGCAGCTGCTCGAGTTCGAGCTGCCCGAACGGCAGCTCAAGGAGCTGCGCGAATACACGCAGGTCATCATCAAGGAGGCCGACCGGCTGCAGACCCTGGTCGACCGCCTGCTGGCGCCGCACAGGCGGCCGCATATCGTCGGCGACGTCAACATCCATGAAGTCTGCGAGCGCGTGCGCAGCCTGATCATGGCCGAATTCCCTCAGGGGCTGAGCATCAAGCGCGACTATGATCTGTCGGTGCCGGAATTCCGCGGCGACAAGGAGCAGCTGATCCAGGCCGTCCTGAACATCGCCCACAACGCGGCGCAGGCACTGTCGAAGCAGATCAAGGGCGGCGATGCACAAATCACATTGCAGACGCGGGTCGCGCGCCAGGTGACGCTGGCGAAGATTCGTTACAGGCTGGCATTAGACTTGCATATTGTCGACAATGGACCGGGCATCCCGCCTGACATCCAGGACCGCATCTTTTATCCGCTGGTTTCGGGACGCGAGGGCGGAAGCGGATTGGGCCTGACGCTTGCGCAGACATTCGTTCAGCAGCATATGGGAGTGATCGAATGCACGAGCAAACCGGGATGCACCGACTTCAGGATTTTGATACCGCTGCCCTGAGTCCATTCATCGGGGCCGGCTTTGATTAATGCCTTACCACGCGGGACGCATAAGACTATATGAAGCCAATCTGGATTGTCGATGACGATGAATCAATTCGCTGGGTACTGGAGAAGGCCCTTGCCCGCGAAAACCTCGCCACCAAGAGTTTCTCCAATGCGCGAGAGGCGCTGGATGCCCTGCAGACCAGCGTGCCGCAGGTGCTGGTGTCCGACATCCGCATGCCGGGAGAATCCGGCCTGGAACTGCTGCAGGCCGTCAAGGCAAAGCATCCCGGCCTGCCCGTCATCGTCATCACCGCATTCTCCGATCTGGACTCAGCCGTCGCCGCTTTCCAGGGCGGCGCATTCGAGTACCTCGCCAAGCCGTTCGACATTGACAAGGCCGTCGAGCTGATTCGCCGGGCGCTTGAAGAAAGCCTGCGCGAGTCGGGCGTGGAGCAGGTATCGGCCGAAACGCCCGAAATTCTTGGGCAGGCGCCGGCGATGCAGGATGTGTTCCGCGCCATCGGCCGACTTTCGCAATCGAACGTGACGGTGCTGATCACCGGCGAGTCGGGCTCGGGCAAGGAGCTGGTGGCGCGCGCGCTGCACAAGCACAGCCCGCGCGCGACCCAGCCCTACATCGCTCTCAATACCGCCGCCATTCCCAAGGACCTGCTGGAGTCAGAACTGTTCGGCCATGAGCGCGGCGCGTTCACCGGTGCGCAGGCGACGCGGCGCGGACGCTTCGAGCAGGCGGAAAACGGCACGCTATTCCTCGATGAAATCGGCGACATGCCGTTCGACTTGCAGACACGCCTGCTGCGCGTGCTCTCCGACGGGCATTTCTATCGCGTCGGCGGACATCAGCCGCTGAAGGCGAACGTGCGGGTCATCGCCGCCACGCACCAGAACCTTGAGCAGCGCGTCAAGGAAGGGTTGTTCCGCGAGGACTTGTATCACCGCCTCAACGTGATCCGGCTGCGCCTGCCCAGTTTGAGGGAGCGGCGCGAGGATATCCCCATTCTGACGCGCCACTTTTTGGCGCAGAGCGCCAAACAATTGGGCGTCGAAGCCAAGCGCATGTCGGAGGGCGCGATGCAGTTCCTCGCCAATCTGGAGTTGCCGGGCAACGTCCGCCAGCTGGAAAACCTGTGCAACTGGATTACCGTGATGGCACCGGGGCAGACGGTGGAAATCAAGGATCTTCCGCATGAACTGACGCATGGCCAGGAATATGCGGCGGCACCCGCATCAACATCGGCCGCGGCGAATAACACGACGCCGTCATCCGTGCCGCTGCCGGTGCCGCAGATGCCGTCGGCGCCGCTGTCGATCGACTCGGCGCCGGCTGCCCCGCAGTTCAGCGCCGGTGCTTATGTGCCGGCAGCGGCGCCCAATCAACCCGGTCCGTTCAACGGTCACGCCTCAGGCACCACCGGCACCGCCGGCAACGGCGCGGACAAGGCGGGCTGGATTGCGCTGCTGGAGTCGGAAGCCGCCAGCATGCTGGCGGCGGGGCAACCGGAAGTGATGGATGCATTGGGACGCCAGTTCGAATCCGCGTTGATCAAAACCGCGCTCAAGCATACGCACGGCCGCAAGAACGATGCGGCGATCCGTCTCGGCATCGGGCGCAATACTATCACCAGGAAGATTCATGAGCTGGGGATCGATGGCGCCAAGGACGAGTAGGGCCGGGGCGTCCCGCGCCGGTTCGGTCTCTTGCCGGGCCGTGCGTTCGCCGCTACGGTCCGGTGTGATAAATGAGGAGATGCTTGCCCAGCTTCTCGATAGCGGCGTGGAAGTCGAGCGCTATTATGAGCCGCACTGGGCGAATCTCGCGCGTATGGAACGATCACATGCATTGCAAGCTGCTGATCGCCGATGCACAAGGTTTAAAAGCGGATACTTTAACGCCCGATACTAATCAGCACATGACAAATCCAGTAATGGGTTTCTTGAACTGCAAGGATAAGATGTCAGTTCAAGACGGAATCCGTAACGGAACCATGATTGACGAACGCAACGCGGCCAAGGCGAAAAAGAAGCGTATTTATGCATGGTGCCGATATGAAACCGGATAGCGGACGGTAAAGCTGCAGCTTTTGACAGCTCGCTCTAACACAGGATCGATTACCTTGGTTCGGGGATGATTTTCACAGCCATAATCTTCCCCGAGGTCTTCTCTGCGATAAATGCCAACAGATACCCCCTGCCAAATTCGCTTTCGACGGAGCTTGTTCCAACAAGATATGAAGGATTCTCTTCGTAGTCGTAATATCCAGTGGGCGTTCCGAGAAGCTCCTTGACTCTGTTGGACGTAAGGGATTTAAAGTCGTGTCGGGAAAGGAAAGAAAATACCATTTCCCCTCTTTTCTCTTGACTCGCTACAGACCACTCCTCTTTAGAGAATTCTCTCGTACCCAAAAGCTTTGCTTGTTCTGCTACTGGAGGTGGGGAACATCCAAACAAGCTTATCGTCGCCAACAGGCTCCAAAACTTAGATCGCATCTTGCTACCTTCATTTAGCCAGGACTTTGAATTGACCACTTATCAGCGCTGCCATACACCGCTGACTTAACATTGACTTAGAGGTTCCAGTTCTTCCAATTCAAAGACCCACGCCGTTATTATGAAGATCCATTTCTTTTTCAATCTTCGAATTGAGTGGCGATGATTCATGAGCCGTAGTGAACCGGAGTGCACCGGCGTAGCCAATTTCACGTGCAAGTACGGCAGACCAGAAGCAATGGCGAAACGCATCCGACTGGTCGTTGCGACCATTGAATCCGAAACGCCTTTTCGTCTCTTCAAATGCTGCTTCCTTTGAGTTTTTTATCGCAAATGCGTGATGGGGATATACAGTGATGTACTGTTGTTCGGAAGGTGTAAGTTGTTTAAATTGGTCATACACAGATAGTGACATAGTGCCTCGTTGCGGAGAGTCGGGAAATCCAGCTGTGTTGTTATATGGACAGCTTGTTTTGGGTTGAATGTTATCAGAATGATAATCATCAACACAATCATTTAATCAAGGTAATACGATGGCTGCACAGCATTTCGCTGTATTGGACCGAGGGCGTACGTCGGGTTAATGCCAATCAAAAGTCATGACATAGCAGATGAGATCGAAGGATTTTCTCGTCTAGCAAGGCCGAAGTGCGGATCAGTAATGCATAGCGGGGCTATGGAAGACGAGCGCAACGCTGGCGGCAGAAGAAGACGCCATCTTACGTTATGGAATAGCTTGGGATTGGTATAAGGCAGTATCGGCAGGCCTGTCTTCAGGTGCAGCCGATAGCATTCCCCGCGCCGTCAGGAAGGCGGACAGGTGAAAAGGCATTTCAGCATATTCCACATCATCATTGCGATCGCGCTGACGGCCGTCGTGACGATCCTCGTCGCCAATTTCAATGAAGGCGAGAAGAAAATCCAGACGCAGGTCGAAAGCCTGTACGCGGTGACCGATCCGCAGTTCCTGCGTTCGATGGGCGTGCTGCTCGGCCCGACCATCATGGAAGGCAACAAGGTCGAGCACCTGGAAAACGGACGCGAGATCTTTCCTTCGATGCTGGCGGCGATACGCTCGGCGAAGCACACCATCACCTTCGAAACCTATATCTACTGGTCCGGCCATATCGGCAAGGCCTTCAGCGATGCCTTGAGCGAACGCGCGCGCGCCGGCGTGAAGGTGCATGTGCTGCTCGACTGGATAGGCAGCGCCAAGATGGATGACGAGATGCTGGCCCGGTTGCGCGACAGCGGCGTCGAGGTCGAGCGCTATCACGAGCCGCACTGGGCCAATCTCACCCGCATGAACAACCGCACCCACCGCAAGCTGCTGGTCGTCGACGGACAGGTCGCCTTTACCGGCGGCGTCGGCATCGCCGACCTTTGGGACGGCGATGCGCAGGACAAGGACCACTGGCGCGACTCGCACTTCCGCGTCGAGGGGCCGGCGGTATCGGAATTCCAGGCCGTCTTTCTCGATAACTGGGTCAAGGCCAACGGGCGCGTCCTGCATGCTGCCGAATACTTTCCGCACATCGAGCCCAAGGGGAAGGTGCTTGCCCAGATGTTCAGCAGCTCACCGACCGGCGGCAGCGAAAGCATGCACCTGATGTATCTGCTGTCGATCGCATCGGCCCGGCAGACGATACTGCTGGCGAACTCGTATTTCGTTCCTGACGATCTTTCTGTCGACGCGCTGGTCGCAGCCGCCCGGCGTGGCGTAAAGATACGCATCATCACGCCGGGAAAGTACATCGATACCGAAATCGTGCGGCGCGCATCGCGGGCGCGCTGGGGAAGGCTGCTGGAAGCGGGAATCGAGATCCATGAATACCAGCCGACCATGTTTCACTGCAAGATCATGATCGTGGACGGCTTTCTCGTGTCGACAGGTTCCACCAATTTCGACAACCGTTCGTTCAGGCTCAATGATGAAGCCAATCTCAACATCTACGACGCGAATTTCGCGGAGGAGATGACGGCGGAGTTCGAGCAGGATGTCGCGCGTTCGCGCCGCATCACGCTGGAGGAGTGGAAGTCGAGGCCGCTGCAGGAAAAGATTTTCGAACATGCGATGTCACTGTTCGGCAAGCAGCTATAGATATGGTAGGTCCGATGACTGTCCTCAGGCAGCCTGCATGATCTTTATGACTGGCGGCGTGGATAGCCCTCCGCAGTGATGCGCGTCCAGACCCTTTCCTTTTCCTCTTCCGTCATGAACACCCAGTTGGCGACCTCCGCGACGGTGCGTCCGCAGCCGCGGCAGACGTCATCGAAGGTGGTTGAGCAGACGGCGACACAGGGCGTGTCGGGGCGGGACTTGTTTTGCATGAAAGAAATGCCTTTGGACATCAAGCGGCAATGATAGCCCGGACCGGGTGTCTGCGCCTATCGGGCTGATGCATGCCGGCCTGCGGTGTTGCGTCCGAGCCGGTTTTCATTCGCCGCGGCCGAGCCTGCGCCACAAGGTGGTGCGGCTGATGCCGAGATGCCTCGCCGCCGCTTCGCGGTTGCCGTTGAACCGCGCCAGCACCTGAGCCAGCGATTCCCCCGATGGCGGCGCAGTCTGTGCCGCCGTCTTTTCCATGGGCGGCACTGCCGGCGCGCCGAGTTCGGGAGCGGCTGCCGCAATGAAACTCGGCGACAGTGCCTGCAGCGGTTCGGCGGCAAGGAACAGCGCAAGCCGCTCCATCAGGTTGCGCAGTTCCCGCACATTGCCCGGCCAGGCGTAATTTTCCAGTAGCGGGGCGCAGGCGAGCAGTTCCGCATGCAGGTTGGCATGCGGCCGGGCGCCCAGTGCGGCCAGCGCATTCTTCAAGCCCCATTCCGCCAGCGCCACCAGGTCGTCCCTGCGTTCGCGCAGCGGCGGCAGGGTCAGCCGCAGCACCGCCAGCCGGTAGAACAGGTCGGCCCGGAAACGGCCATCCCTGACGCGCTGGTCGAGGTCGCAATGGGTCGCGCTGATGATGCGCACATTCACCGGAACCGGCCGCGTGCCGCCCACCCGCACCACCTCCCGTTCCTCCAGCACGCGCAGCAGGCGGGTCTGCAGGGGCAGCGGCATTTCACCGATCTCGTCGAGGAACAGCGTGCCGCGATTGGCCGCTTCGAACAGGCCGGCATGCCCGCCGCGGCGCGAACCGGTAAATGCGCCTTCCTCGTAGCCGAACAGTTCCGACTCCAGCAGCGATTCGGCCACCGCGCCGCAGTTGATGGCGACGAAGGCTTGGCGCGCGCGCTGGCTTTCGCGGTGTATTGCCTGGGCCGCCAGCTCCTTGCCGGTGCCGGTCTCGCCCTGGATCAGCACGGTCGCCGGCGACTTGGCGAACAGCACGATGGCTTGCCGCACCCGCTGCATCGCGGCCGATTCGCCGCGAAGATCGGCCAGGCCATGCTTGGCGCGCAGCGCATCGGCCAGCGGGTTGGCGCGGGCGCGGCCGGATTCCAGGCGGGTGAAGCGGGCGATTTCCAGCGCATCCTCGAAGGCGCGGCGGATCGATGCCGCGGAATAGACGAACACGCCGGCCAGGCCGGCTTCCTCGGCCAGGTCGGTGATAAGACCGGCGCCGACGATGGCCTTGATGCCGGCGGCCTTCATTTCGTTGATCTGGGCCCGCGCATCTTCCTCGGTCGCATAGGTGCGCTGCAGGATCTTCAGGCCAAAGGTGTCCTGGAATTCGCTCAGTTCCGGCATGGTTTCCTGGTAGCTGATCATGCCGATATCGGCCGTGATCTTGCGGGCGCGGGCCAGCGCCTGCATCACGTCAAAGCCGCTGGCCTTGGCGATGACCACCGGCAGCGACAGGCGGCTCTTCAGGTAGGCGGCGTTGGAGCCGGCGGCGATCACGGCGTCGCAGCGCTCGTTTTCCATGCGCTCGCGGATATGGCGTACCGCATCCTCGAAGCCGAGGTGAATGGGTTCGATGCTGGCCCGTTCGTCGAATTCCAGCGTGATGTCCCGGAACAGATCGGACAGGCGGGAAATGGCGACAGTCCAGATGACCGGCTTGTCGTTCGGATCGGGGAGGGAATGGCTGCGGGTTCGCATGTGTTTCGTTCCGTTTCAGTGTTTCAAGTGTAACGCAGAATGAAACGTTGCAAGTGGCGATGAACGTTTTCACATCCAAGACGAAAGCTTTATAAGCGATTGAAATCTAAATGAAAAATAAACCGGCGCATACTCTGTTCGACTATGGCATGGGCTTTGCAATTCAGCATGCAGTCGCAGTTCCATGAAACATCCAACAGGTGAATCAATCCATGAGTCTCCAATCCGCAGGCGCCGCCTTCCGCAAGGCGGTCAAAGAAGAATCCCCGTTGCAGGTGGTCGGTGCCATCAATGCCAACCATGCCCTGCTGGCCAAGCGCGCCGGCTATCGCGCCATCTACCTGTCCGGCGGCGGCGTGGCCGCCGGTTCGCTCGGCTTGCCCGACCTCGGCATTTCCAACCTCGACGACGTGCTGACCGACGTGCGCCGCATCACCGATGTCTGCGACTTGCCGCTGCTGGTCGACGTCGATACCGGATTCGGCTCTTCCGCCTTCAACGTCGCGCGCACCGTGAAGTCCATGATCAAGTTCGGCGCCGCCGCGATCCATATCGAAGACCAGGTCGGCGCCAAGCGCTGCGGCCATCGCCCGAACAAGGAAATCGTTTCCAAGCAGGAAATGGTGGACCGCATCAAGGCGGCGGTCGATGCCCGCACCGATGAGAACTTCGTGATCATGGCGCGCACCGATGCGCTCGCCGTAGAGGGCCTGGAAGCCGCGCTCGACCGCGCCCAGGCCTGCGTCGAAGCCGGCGCCGACATGATCTTCCCCGAAGCCATCACCAAGCTGGAGATGTACAAGACCTTCGCCGACGCGGTGAAGGTGCCGGTGCTGGCCAACATCACCGAATTCGGCGCGACGCCGCTGTACACGGTGGAGGAACTCAAGAGCGTGGATGTCGGCCTGGTGCTGTATCCGCTGTCGGCCTTCCGCGCGATGAACAAGGCGGCCGAAAACGTGTATGCCGCAATCCGCCGCGACGGCACGCAAAAGAATGTGGTCGACACCATGCAGACCCGCATGGAACTTTACGACCGCATCAACTACCACGACTTCGAACAGAAGCTCGATGCGCTCTTCGCGCAGCAAAAAGCGAAATAATCGCCAGATAACCAAATAATCGAATAAACGTACAACCCATCCCTGGAGACTTTTGTATGAGCGAACAGCAAGCCACCGGCTTCAAGCCGAAGAAATCCGTCGCCCTGTCCGGCGTCACCGCGGGCAACACCGCGCTCTGCACGGTCGGCAAGACCGGCAACGACCTGCATTACCGCGGCTATGACATCCTCGATGTCGCCGATGCCTGCGAATTCGAAGAAATTGCCTATCTGCTGGTACACGGCAAGCTGCCCACCGAGGCGGAATTGAGGGGCTACAAGGCCAAGCTCAAGTCGCTGCGCGGCCTGCCGGCCAATGTGAAGGCAGCGCTCGAAACGCTGCCGGCTTCCTCGCATCCGATGGACGTGATGCGCACCGGCGTTTCGGTGCTGGGATGCGTGCTGCCGGAGAAGGACGACCACAACACGCCCGGCGCGCGCGACATCGCCGACCGCCTGATGGCATCGCTGGGCTCGATGCTGCTGTACTGGTATCACTTCAGCCATAACGGCCGGCGCATCGAGACCGAGACCGACGATGATTCCATCGGCGGCCATTTCCTGCACCTGCTGCACGGCCACAAGCCGAACGAGTCGTGGGAGCGCGCCATGCATACCTCGCTGATCCTGTATGCGGAGCATGAGTTCAATGCATCGACCTTCACCGGGCGCGTCGTCGCCGGCACCGGCTCCGACATGTATTCCGCGATCACCGGCGCCATCGGCGCGCTGCGCGGCCCCAAGCACGGCGGCGCCAATGAAGTCGCGTTCGAGATCCAGAAGCGCTACGACAATCCGGACGAGGCGGAAGCCGACATCCGCCGCCGCGTGGAAAACAAGGAAGTGGTGATCGGCTTCGGCCATCCGGTGTACACCATCTCCGACCCGCGCAACAAGGTGATCAAGGAAGTCGCGCGCAAGCTGTCGAATGAAGCAGGCTCGTCCAAGATGTTCGACATCGCCGAGCGCCTGGAAAGCGTGATGTGGGACATCAAGAAGATGTTCCCCAACCTCGACTGGTTTTCCGCCGTGTCTTACCACATGATGGGCGTGCCGACCGCGATGTTTACGCCGCTGTTCGTCATCGCGCGCACCTCGGGCTGGGCCGCGCATATCATCGAGCAGCGCATCGACAACAAGATCATCCGCCCGAGCGCCAACTATGTCGGCCCGGAAGACCTGAAGTTCGTTCCGATCGGCGAACGCAAGTAAATCCGGTTTCAAGTCAAGGCGGGTGCCAGCAGCGACTTCATTGCTGGCGCCCCATCCAGAACACACTCACTCAGATCAGCCATGAATACCGCCTACCGCAAGCCCCTGCCGGGCACGTCACTGGACTATTTCGATGCGCGCGCCGCGGTCGAGTCCATCCAGCCGGGTGCCTGGGACAAGCTGCCCTATACCTCGCGCGTGCATGCCGAGAACCTGGTGCGCCGCTGCGATCCGACCATCCTGGTCGATTGCCTGAAACAGATCGTCGAGGTCAAGCGCGAGCGCGACTTCCCGTGGTTCCCCGCGCGCGTGGTCTGCCACGACATCCTGGGACAGACCGCGCTGGTCGACCTTGCCGGCCTGCGCGATGCGATCGCCAAGCAGGGCGGCGACCCCGCCAAGGTCAATCCCGTGGTGCCGGTGCAGCTCATCGTCGACCATTCGCTGTCGGTCGAGTGCGGCGGCTTCGACCCGCAGGCCTTCGAGAAGAACCGCGCGATCGAGGATCGCCGCAACGAAGACCGTTTCCATTTCATCGAATGGACCAAGCTGGCGTTCAAGAACGTCGACGTGATCCCCGCCGGCAACGGCATCATGCACCAGATCAATCTGGAGAAGATGTCGCCGGTAGTGCATGCGAAGGATGGCGTGGCATTCCCAGATACCCTGGTCGGCACCGACAGCCACACCCCGCACGTCGATGCGCTGGGCGTGATCGCGGTCGGCGTCGGCGGCCTGGAAGCCGAGAACGTCATGCTCGGCCGCGCCTCCTGGATGCGCCTGCCGGAAATCATCGGCGTGGAGCTGACCGGCAAGCGCCAGCCGGGCATCACCGCCACCGACATCGTGCTGGCGCTCACCGAGTTCCTGCGCAAGTCGAAGGTTGTCGGCGCCTACCTCGAGTTCCACGGCGACGGCGCGAAATCGCTGACGCTGGGCGACCGCGCGACTATCTCCAACATGGCGCCGGAATACGGCGCCACCGCGGCGATGTTCTCGATCGACGAGCAGACCCTCGAATACCTGAAACTCACCGGCCGCCCGGATGAGAATGTGAAGCTGGTTGAAATCTATGCGAAGGAAACCGGGCTCTGGTCCGACACGCTGAAGAATGCGCAGTACGAGCGCTCGCTCACGTTCGACCTGTCGTCCGTCGTGCGCAACATGGCCGGCCCGTCCAATCCGCATGCGCGGGTGGCGACCACCGACCTGGCCGTCAAGGGCATCGCCGGCAAGTGGGAAGAAGTCCCGGGCCAGATGCCGGACGGCGCGGTCATCATCGCCGCCATCACCAGTTGCACCAACACCAGCAATCCGCGCAACGTGATCGCCGCAGGTCTCTTGGCGCGCAACGCCAACCGCCTCGGCCTGACCCGCAAGCCCTGGGTGAAGAGTTCGCTGGCGCCGGGATCGAAGGCCGTGGAGCTGTACCTGGACGACGCGGGGCTGAAAGGCGAACTGGAAAAGCTCGGCTTCGGCATCGTGGCCTTCGCCTGCACCACCTGCAACGGCATGTCGGGCGCGCTCGATCCGAAAATCCAGCAGGAGATCATCGACCGCGACCTGTACGCGACTGCCGTGCTTTCCGGTAACCGCAACTTCGACGGCCGCATCCATCCGTATGCGAAGCAAGCCTTCCTCGCGTCGCCGCCGCTGGTAGTAGCCTACGCGCTGGCCGGCACCATCCGCTTCGACATCGAGCGCGACGCCTTCGGCACCGATGCCAACGGCAAGCCGATTATGCTCAAGGACCTTTGGCCGACCGATGAAGAGATCGATGCCATCGTCAAATCCAGCGTCAAGCCGGAACAGTTCCGCAACGTCTACATTCCGATGTTCGAGAAGAAGGCGGCGGTCACCGAAGGCATCAAGCCCCTGTACGACTGGCGTCCGATGAGCACCTACATCCGCCGTCCGCCTTACTGGGACAAGGAAGGGCAGGGCGCGCTCGCGGCCAATCCGCGCACGCTCAAGGGCATGCGTCCGCTGGCGGTCCTCGGCGACAACATCACCACCGACCACCTGTCGCCGTCGAATGCGATCCTGCCGAGCAGCGC
This sequence comes from Noviherbaspirillum album, assembly GCF_035916955.1. Taxonomy (NCBI): domain Bacteria; kingdom Pseudomonadati; phylum Pseudomonadota; class Betaproteobacteria; order Burkholderiales; family Oxalobacteraceae; genus Noviherbaspirillum; species Noviherbaspirillum album. The sequence continues at coordinate 222,995 of NZ_JAWIIV010000007.1, forward strand.
CGCGGGCGAGTACCTGGCGAAGATGGGCCTGCCGGAAGAAGACTTCAATTCCTACGCGACCCACCGCGGCGACCACCTGACGACCCAACGCGCCACCTTCGCCAATCCGACGCTGAAGAACGAGATGGTGCGCAATGCCGACGGCACGGTGAAGCCGGGTTCGCTGGCCCGCATCGAGCCGGAAGGCCAGGTCACGCGCATGTGGGAAGCGATCGAAACCTACATGGAGCGCAAGCAACCGCTGATCGTGATCGCCGGCGCCGACTACGGGCAGGGATCTTCTCGCGACTGGGCAGCCAAGGGCGTACGCCTGGCCGGCGTGGAAGCCATCGTCGCCGAAGGCTTCGAGCGTATCCACCGCACCAACCTGATCGGCATGGGCGTGCTGCCGCTGGAGTTCAAGCCGGGCGTCAACCGCCTGACCCTTGGCATCGACGGCACCGAGACCTTCGACGTGATCGGCGAGCGCAAGGCGCGCGCCGACCTGACGCTGGTTATTTATCGCAAGAACGGCGAACGCGTGGAAGTACCGGTGACCTGCAGGCTCGATACCGGCGAGGAAGTGTCGATCTATGAAGCCGGCGGCGTGCTGCAGCGGTTTGCGCAGGACTTCCTGGAGTCGGAGGCGAAAGCGGCTTGATTGGTCAGGCTTGGTTTGCTCCGCTTCACTCGTCCTCTTTAAGGAACAGAGGTAAAGCAGATCGAGTTTTGATCCAGGTAGTGAATTTGAAATTTTAGATACGGAGAAAGGATCCCCTCTCCCGCAGGCGGGAGAGGGGAGCGGCCTGTATTGGTTTGGCGCACTGACCCATCAAACTAGCTAATCCGAAAGAAGCGGTGCAACAGCAGCGCCTCGAGAAACTGCCCTACGAAGGACAACATCCATGCCCCACCTACCCCAAATCAAAATCCCCGCCACCTACATGCGCGGCGGCACCAGCAAAGGCGTGTTCTTCCGCCTGCAGGACCTGCCGGAATCGGCGCAGGCGCCTGGCGCGGCGCGCGATGCCTTGCTGATGCGCGTCATCGGCAGCCCCGATCCCTACGGCAAGCAGATCGACGGCATGGGCGCCGCGACTTCCAGCACCAGCAAGGCCGTGATCGTCGCCAAGAGCAGCAGGGCGGACCATGATGTCGATTACCTGTTCGGACAGGTCTCGATCGACAAGGCCTTCGTCGACTGGAGCGGCAACTGCGGCAACCTGTCTTCGGCGGTCGGGCCATTCGCCATCAGCAACGGCCTGATCGACGCCGAACGCATTCCGCACAACGGCGTCGCAACGGTACGCATCTGGCAGGCCAACATCGGCAAGACCATCATTTCGCATGTGCCGATCACCAACGGCGAAGTGCAGGAAACCGGCGACTTCGAACTCGACGGCGTGACGTTTCCCGCGGCGGAAGTGCAGCTGGAATTCATGGACCCCGCGGCCGAGGAAGAAGGTGCGGGCGGTTCGATGTTCCCGACCGGCAATCTGGTCGACGACCTCGAGGTGCCAGGCATCGGCACGCTGAAGGCGACCATGATCAATGCCGGCATACCGACCATTTTCGTGAATGCGGAAGCCATCGGCTACACCGGCACCGAGCTACAGGATGCGATCAACGGCGACGCCAAGGCATTGGCCATGTTCGAGACCATCCGCGCCTTTGGCGCGGTGCGCATGGGACTCATCAAGAATGTCGACGAAGCGGCCAAGCGCCAGCATACGCCGAAGGTGGCCTTCGTTGCCAAGCCCGCGGCTTACGTCTCGTCGAGCGGCAAGGAAGTGAAGGAGAGCGATATCGACCTGCTGGTGCGCGCGCTGTCGATGGGCAAACTGCACCATGCGATGATGGGCACGGCGGCGGTTGCCATCGGTACCGCGGCGGCGATTCCCGGCACGCTGGTCAATCTCGCGGCAGGCGGCGGCGAACGCACGGCGGTGCGCTTCGGCCACCCGTCCGGCACCTTGCGTGTCGGCGCGCAGGCGGAGCGGATCAATGACGAATGGAGCGTGACCAAGGCCATCATGAGCCGCAGCGCCCGTGTGCTGATGGAAGGCTGGGTGCGCGTGCCGGGCGATGCATTCTGAGCATCGGCGAATCTTGGATGGCATCAACAAAAGCGCAGCGGAAACAAAACCCGCTGCGCTTTTTTCTTGAGCCTCCGGCATGCCTTTCACGTAAGTCCGCAGTAAGCCGGTTCATCCAAACTGAAACTATAAAACCACGATGGAGACGCCATGAACTTTGCAGATTTCTACCAGCATTCGGTCGATCACCCGGAGCAATTCTGGGATCAGGAAGCGAAGCGGATCGACTGGCGGCAGCCTTACTCGAAAGTGCTCGATTATTCGAAGCCGCCGTTCACCAAATGGTTCGCCGGCGGCACCACCAACCTGTGCCACAACGCGGTCGACCGCTGGGTGCAGACGCAGGGCGACAAGCCGGCGCTGATCGCGATCTCCACCGAAACCAATAGCGAGAAGGTCTACAGCTTCCGCGAACTGCAGAGCGAAGTCATGCGCGCGGCGGCGATGATGCAATCGCTCGGCGTGGGCCGGGGCGACCGCGTGCTGATCTACATGCCGATGATTGCCGAAGCGGCATTTGCCATGCTGGCCTGCGCGCGCATCGGCGCGATCCATTCGGTGGTGTTCGGCGGTTTCGCCGCCAACAGCCTAGCCACGCGCATCGACGATGCGAAGCCGGTGCTCATCGTGTCCGCCGATGCCGGTTCGCGCGGCGGCAAGGTGGTCGAGTACAAGCCCCTGCTCGACGAAGCGATCCGCCTCGCGCAGCACAAGCCCGCGCATGTGCTGCTGGTCGATCGCGGCCTGGCGGGCATGCAGATCACCGAGGGCCGGGATGTCGATTATGCGGCGCTGCGCGACCGGCACATGCAGGCGCAGGTGCCGGTCACCTGGCTGGAATCGAACGAGACGTCCTACATCCTCTACACCTCCGGCACCACCGGCAAGCCCAAGGGCGTGCAGCGCGATGTCGGCGGCTATGCGGTTGCGCTGGCAGCATCGATGAAGCACATCTTCTGCGGCAATCCGGGCGAGACCTATTTTTCCACCTCGGATATCGGCTGGGTGGTCGGCCATTCCTACATCGTATACGGCCCGCTGATCGCCGGCATGGCGACCGTGATGTACGAAGGCTTACCGATCCGGCCCGACGCCGGCATCTGGTGGAGCATCGTCGAGAAATACAGAGTTACGCGCATGTTCTCCGCGCCGACCGCGGTAAGGGTCCTGAAGAAGCAGCCGACCGAGTTCATGCGCAAGCATGACCTGTCTTCACTAAAGGCGCTGTACCTCGCCGGAGAACCGCTGGATGAACCGACCTCGTCCTGGATCGCCAATGAACTCGGCGTACCGGTGATCGACAACTACTGGCAGACCGAGACCGGCTGGCCCATACTGTCGGTGGCCAAGGGCGTCGACGACAAGCCGACGCGCCTCGGCAGTCCCGGCGTGCCGATGTTCGGCTACAAGGTCAAGCTGCTCAATGAATCCACCGGCGCCGAATGCGGGCCGAACGAAAAGGGCGTGGTGGTCATCGAGGGGCCTCTGCCACCGGGCTGCATGCAGACGGTGTACGGCGACGATGAGCGTTTCGTAAAGACCTACTGGTCGAATTTCCGTGAGCCGGTGTATTCCACCTTCGACTGGGGTATTCGCGATGCCGACGGCTACTACTTCATCCTCGGCCGTACCGACGACGTGATCAACGTCGCCGGCCACCGGCTCGGCACGCGCGAAATCGAGGAAAGCATCTCCAGCCATCCGAACGTGTCTGAAGTCGCGGTGGTGGGCGTCGAGGACAAGATCAAGGGACAGGTGGCGGTGGCCTTCGCGATCCTGAAGAATGCCGACGCGGCGGCGACCCCGGAAGGACGCAAGGCGTTGGAAGCAGAAGTGATGGCGGTGGTCGACAAGCAGCTTGGTGCGGTCGGGCGGCCGGCGCGGGTGCATTTCGTGTCGCTGCTGCCGAAGACGCGCTCGGGCAAGCTGCTGCGCCGCTCGATACAGGCCATCTGCGAAGGCCGCGATCCGGGGGACCTGACTACGATCGAGGATCCCTCCAGCCTGCAGCAGATACGCGCCGCGCTGGCGGATTGAGACTTGCAAGGTAGTGCAGGCCGCCGTGCCTGCACAAAGCCCTGTGGCCGGAGAAGGTGCAGGCGCGGCGGCCTGCACTACCCGGACTTGGTTTATTCGATGGTCGCCACCACCGGCGTATGGTCGGAAGGCTGTTCCCACTTGCGCGGCGCCTTGTCGATGATGCAGCCGGTGCAGCGCGCGGCCAGCGGAGGCGACAGCAGCACATGGTCGATGCGCAGCCCCATGTTGCGGCGGAAAGCCATCATCCGGTAATCCCACCAGCTGAACAGCTTTTCCGGCTGCTCGAACAGCCGGAAGGAATCCTTGAAGCCGAGATCGAGCAGGCGCTGGAAGGCTGCGCGCTCCAGGTCCGACACCAGCACCTGTCCCTGCCAGGCGACCGGGTCGTGCACGTCGCGGTCGTCGGGCGCGATGTTGTAGTCGCCCAGCAGCGCCAGGCTCTCGTGCGTTTTCAATTCATCGGCCAGCCAGTCGTGCAGCGCATCGAGCCAGCGCAGCTTGTACTGGTACTTGTCCGAGCCCACCGCCTGGCCGTTCGGAATGTAGGCGCATACCACGCGCACGCCTTCGATGGTCGCCGCGATGATGCGCTGCTGCTCATCCTCGAAGCGCGGATTGTTCTTCACCACCTCGCTCATCGGATGCTTCGACAGGATGGCCACGCCGTTGTAGGTCTTCTGCCCGGTGAATGCCACCTGGTAGCCGGCGGCTTCGATCTCCGCCACCGGGAACTTGTCGTCGGTCAGCTTGGTTTCCTGCAGGCACAGCACGTCGACCGGATTTTCAGCCAGCCATTGCAGGACCTGCGGCAGGCGGACCTTGAGGGAGTTGACGTTCCAAGTGACTAGTTTCATGGATGCAAGATGAAAGCGTATTCGCGGATTGCGGCGCAGCGTACGTCAGGATGTCGGGATGAACCGGGGCGGCGCGCGCCGCCCCGGACACGGATGAACGAAAAAGATCAGGCCTTGCCGTCGGCGCGGTTGATCAGGAAGGTAGTCAGCAGCGGCACCGGCCGGCCCGAAGCGCCCTTGGCCGCGCCGCTCTTCCATGCGGTGCCCGCGATGTCGAGGTGTGCCCAGGTGTACTTGCGGGTATAGCGCTCGAGGAAGCAGGCCGCGGTGATGGCGCCGCCCGGCGGGCCGCCGATGTTGGCCATGTCGGCGAAGTTGGACTTCAGCTGTTCCTGATAGGCATCTTCGATCGGCATGCGCCATGCGGTGTCGCCGCTGGTCTTGCCGGCTGCGAGCAGTTCGTTGGCCAGGTTGTCATGCACGTCGTCGTTGCGTGTGAACAGGCCGGAATTGTGATGGCCGAGCGCGGTCACGCAGGCGCCGGTCAGCGTCGCGATGTCGACCACTGCCGCCGGCTTGAAGCGCTCGACATAGGTCAGCGCGTCGCACAGGATCAGGCGGCCCTCGGCGTCGGTATTGAGGATCTCGATGGTCTGGCCGGACATGGAAGTGACGATGTCGCCCGGCTTCGACGCGCGCCCGGACGGCATGTTCTCGCAGGCCGGGATGACGCCGATCACGTTGAGCTTGAGATTCATCTCGCCGATGGCGCGGAAGGTGCCGAGCACCGAGGCGGCGCCGCACATGTCGTACTTCATCTCATCCATGTTCGCGCCCGGCTTGAGCGAGATGCCGCCGGTGTCGAAGGTGATGCCCTTGCCGACCAGGACTACCGGGGCATCCTTGGCCTTGCCGTTGAGGTGCTTGAGCACGATGAATTTCGGCGGCTCGTCGCTGCCCTTGGTCACCGACAGGAAGCTGCCCATCTTGAGCGCTTCCAGTTGCTTGCGGTCCAGCACTTCGACGCCGAAACCGTAATCCTTCGCCAGCCGCTTGGCGGTGTCGGCCAGGTAGCTCGGCGTGCAGATGTTGGGCGGCAGGTTGCCGAGGTCCTTGGCCAGGTCGACGCCATTGGCCAGCGCCAGGCCCTGGGCGACCGCGGACTTGACGACGCCGTCGGCGGCGGCCGACAGGAAGGCGATCTTCTTCACGCCGCCCGGCGCGGCTTCCTTGGTGCTCTTGGTGGTGTCGTAGCGGTAGCCGGCATCGCGCACCGCCAGCACGGCGCTGCGCACCGCCCAGGCCGCATCGCGGTTCCGGACCTGGTCCAGCGGCAGGGCGATGGCGCCGTCTGCCGCGCCCAGCGTGGCGAAGGCGCGGGCCGTTGCCTGGACCGCGGATACGAAATTCTTTTCGGAGAGTTCCTGCTCCTTGCCGAGGCCGACCAGCAGCACGCGCTCGGCGGCCACGCCGTCGAGGCCGCGCAGGAGGAGGGTGGACCCGGCCTTGCCGCTGATGTCGCCCGACTTCAGCGCCGCGGCGATCTGGCCCTTGCGGTCCAGCGACTGGGCGGCCTGGGAGAGTTTCTTGTCTTCAAATACGCCTACTGCAATAACGCCGGTTTTGGCCCCGGTCAGGCCGGTTTTTGCGTCGATAGGTTTTATGCTAAAGTCCATGGTCACTCCTTTTGAGACGCAATTATAGTCTTCTATTCAATGATCTTTCAGCGCGCTCTCCGACGCGAACTGGTTAGTACCGCCGGCGCTGTATTCACCACGCTGTTCACAATCACGATCACCGTGATGCTCATCAAGATCCTCGGCCAGGCGGCCGGCGGGCGTGTCGCATCGCAGGACGTCATTGCACTTATCGGCTTCGCGGCACTCAAGTATCTGTCGATTATCCTTATCCTGACCGGTTTCATCTCGGTGCTGGTGGTCGTTACCCGAAGTTACCAGGATTCGGAAATGGTGGTCTGGTTTGCATCAGGACTGAGTCTTTCGAGATGGATCAAGCCTGTCATGAGCTTCGGCCTGCCGCTTGTCCTTTTGATAGGCTTGCTCAGCTTCGTCGTTACGCCCTGGGCCAACCGGCAGAGCGCGGAATTCCGCGAGCGCTTTGAAAAGCGGGAAGACATTTCCCGCGTCTCGCCCGGTAAATTCCAGGAATCGTCTTCCGCCGACCGCATCTTCTTCGTCGAGGGCATCAGCGGCGATTCGACCAAGGTCCGCAACGTGTTCGTCAACACCATCGAGAACGGGCGCACCAGCGTCGTCGTCGCCAAGGAAGGCACGGTGGCCATCGACGAGCGCGGCGACAAGTTCCTGGTCATGGACAAGGGCCGCCGCTACGACGGCGTGGCCAGCCAGGACGATTTCCGCGTGATCGAATTCGAGCGCTACGGCGTGCTGGTGGCGCGCCAGTCGCAGGCACTGATCGGAGACCTGTCGGCGCGCTCGCTGCCGACACCGGCGCTGATCGCCAACCTGAATCATTTCAACAGCGGGGAACTGCTGTGGCGGCTGTCGCTGCCGATCATGGGGCTGCTGCTGATGCTGCTGGCGATCCCCCTCGGTTTCGCCAATCCTCGCGGCGGCCGCTCGGCCAACCTGCTCATCGCGCTGCTGCTCTACATCATCTACAGCAACATGGTCAGCGTGTTCCAGGCATCGGTGGTGCAGAAGCGGATGTCGCTGGACATGGCATGGTGGCCGCTGCACCTGACCGCCGCCTTGCTGATCGCCTTCCTGTTCTGCTGGCGGCTGTTCGTCAACCATCCCTATCATCCGGCGACCATGTGGGGCGCGTTCAAGCGCTCCTGGCGCCAGGGCAAGGCGGCCAAATGAGGATACTCAACCGCTATGTCGCCAGGGAGATCACGGTCGCGGTGTCATTCACCCTGATTGCGTTTCTGGCGCTGTTCGCTTTCTTCGACCTGATCGGCGAACTGTCGGACGTCGGCAACGGCAATTACCAGCTGCAGCATGCCTTCGTGTATGTGCTGCTGGCGCTGCCCGGCTATGTCTACGACCTGATGCCGATCGCCGCGCTGATCGGCACCATCTACGCGCTGGCGCAGTTCGCTTCCCGTTCGGAGTTCACCATCATGCGCGCTTCCGGGCTGTCGACCGGCATGGCGGGCAGGATGCTGGCGCGCGTGGGCATCGTGATGGTCGTCATCACCTTTCTGTTCGGTGAATTCATCGCGCCCAGAACCAGTGAAATGGCCGAGCGCTGGAAGCTGCAGGCGGAAGGCGCTTCGATCTCGCAGGAATTCCGCACCGGCCTCTGGACCAAGGACGTCATCCGCGAAAACGGACTGACCGGCGAATCCATAGGCACCCGTTTCCTCAACGTGAAGGACGTCAGCCCGCAGGGCCAGCTGCGCGGCGTGCGGCTGTTCGAGTTCGACCGCGAATTCAGGATGACATCGATGGTGACGGCCGCGTATGCGGATTACCAGGGCAGTAATGTCTGGCGGCTCTCCGAAGTGACGGAAACCGGATTCTCGGTGAATGTGACCGACATCTCGGCGGCCGTCTCCACCAAGACGGCACCCACGCGCGACCTGATTTCCGAAATCACGCCCAACATCCTGTCGGTCCTGTTCGCCGATCCCGACCGCATGTCGGCGCTCGGCCTGGCAACCTACACCCGGCACCTGACCGAGAACAACCAGACCACCGAGCGCTATGAGATTGCGTTCTGGAAAAAATTGATCTATCCGTTCGCGGTGCTGGTGATGATGGCGCTGGCGCTGCCGTTCGCCTACCTGCATTTCCGCGCCGGCGGTGTCAGCCTGAAAATCTTCATTGGCATCATGATCGGTGTGAGCTTCCAGCTGCTGAACAGCCTGTTCTCGCATGTCGGATTGCTTAACACCTGGCCGCCACTGACGACGGCCTTGGTACCCAGCATGATTTTCCTGCTGATCGCGATTTCGGCCCTGTGGTGGGTGCAGAAGCATTAGTGCAATTTCAGCGCAATTACCGGAGAAACCACCATGGCAAAACGATCCCTCATCCTGTTCGCGCACGGCGCGCGCGATCCGCGCTGGGCCGAACCGTTTCAGCGGCTGCAGGGCATCCTGCAGGCGCAGTCGCCGGACATCGAGGTTTCGCTGGCCTTTCTCGAACTGATGTCGCCGCGTTTGCCGGAGCGTGTCGATCAGCTGGTGGCGGAAGGCTGCACCGAGGCGACCGTGGTGCCGGTGTTCTTCGGGCAGGGCGGGCATGTGCTGCGCGACCTGCCGCTGATACTCGACGAGATAAGGCTGAACCATCCTCGGCTTGCGATCAAGGCGAGCCCGGCGGTCGGGGAGAGCGACGAGGTGCTGAATGCGATTGCGGGGTATTGCCTGGGGCAGGTGCGGGCGGGGTGAATGCCGGCTTTCCCCGGACGGGCGGCTTGGTGCGGGCACGGAGGCCTGCACTACTTGAGCAGCTCAAGATTCAGCTAAGTAGTGCAGGCCTCCGTGCCTGCACAACGCCGCTTGTCCGAAGACACGCTTTAATCCCGTGATTCGCCACGCCGCGCAAACGCCTCGCCGATCATCACCAGCACCGGCCCCTGGCAATCGGGCAGGCCCTGTTCCAGTTCCGCCAGTGTCAGCCGCATCACCCGTTCATTGGGCCGGCTGCAATTCTCCACCGCGATCACCGGCAGCGAAGGCNAAACGCCTCGCCGATCATCACCAGCACCGGCCCCTGGCAATCGGGCAGGCCCTGTTCCAGTTCCGCCAGTGTCAGCCGCATCACCCGTTCATTGGGCCGGCTGCAATTCTCCACCGCGATCACCGGCAGCGAAGGCGAACGGCCCTGTTCCAGCAGCTTGCGCGCCGTGGTCATGGCTTCCCTGCCGCCCATGTATTGGATGAGGGTGTCGCAGTCGGGCAGGGTGGTTTCGTCCGGATGATTCGGCGCCGTGCTGGAGGTGAAGAAGGCGACGCTGCGCGCGATGCCGCGCTTGGTCAGCGGTTGCCGGGTCGATGCCGCCGCTGCCAATGCCGTGGTGATGCCGGGCACGACTTCAACCTCGATACCCTCGGATTCCAGCGCCCGCAATTCCTCGTCGGCGCGTCCGAACATCATCGGGTCGCCGCCCTTCAGGCGCACCACCAGCTTATATTTCCTGGCACAGGCGACCAGTTGTTCATTAATGACGGCCTGGGCGGTAGAACGCTGGCCGGAGCGCTTGCCGACGGAAATCTTTTCCGCCTGCGGGCACAGCGCCAGCATCTCCTCGGTGACCAGCGCATCGTAGAGCACGACGTCGGCTTGGGACAAAATTCGGGCGCCGCGGACCGTGATCAGGTCGGCGGCGCCCGGGCCGGCGCCGAGCAGATAGACCTTGCCGGTCGCCTGCGCGGCGGGATTGGACTGCATGACGCTTCCTGTTCAGGCCAGGCGGATCATGCCGGCGGCCACGGTCTGGTGAGTGACTTCATCGATCAGGATGAAGGCTCCGGTCGAGCGGATCGCATCATAGGCATCGGCCGCCAGCGGCTGCTGCACGTTGAGCGATATCGTGGCGATATCGTTGAGCTTGAGCGCCTCGGCACTACGGCGTTCCTGGGTATTGATGTCGAGCAGGGTGTCGATCTTGGTCACGCGTGCGGCCACCTGCTTGGTGGTGTGCTTGAGCCAGTACTTGCGGCGCATGTCGAGCGGTTCTTCCGACAGCCAGCAGACGTCGGCGCTCACGGTCTTCTGCAGGGTGGCGGGAGCATCGGCGGCGGCCAGCATGTCGCCGCGCGAAATATCCAGATACTCTTGCAGCAGCAGCGTCACCGACTGGCCGGCGGAAGCCGACTGCAGCGAGCCGTCGAGCGTGAGGATGTCCTTCACGGTCGCGGTCTGGCCGCTAGGCTGCACCACCAGCTTGTCGCCCTTGCTGACCCTGCCGGCTTCGATGCGGCCCATGTAGCCGCGGAAATCGTTCGCTTCGTGGCCGTTGTGGCGTGCCACCAGCTGCACCGGGAAGCGCAGCGGCTCGACATGGGCGTCGTCGTAGACCGACAGCGATTCCAGCAGGCTGATCAGCGTCGGGCCCTGGTACCAGGGCATCTTGTCGCCGGCTTCGACCACGTTGTCGCCGGCCAGCGCCGACAGCGGGATCGGATGCACATCCTTGAGGCCGAGCTGGTCGGCGAACTGCTTGTAGGCGCCGACGATGCGGTCGTAGACGGTCTTGTCGTAATTGACCAGGTCCATCTTGTTGACCGCGACGATCACATGCTCGATGCGCAGCAGGTGGGCGATGGTCGAATGGCGCTTGGTCTGGGTCAGCAGCTCGACGCTGCCGTCGTCGCCCAGCTTTACCTTCGATACGTCGATCAGGATGATGACGGCGTCGGCGGTGGAGGCGCCGGTCACCATGTTGCGGGTGTATTGCTCGTGGCCAGGCGTGTCGGCGATGATGAACTTGCGCTTGGGCGTGGCGAAATAGCGGTAGGCGACATCGATGGTGATGCCTTGCTCGCGCTCGGCTTCCAGGCCGTCGGTCAGCAGCGACAGGTCGACGGTGTCGCCGACGGTGCGCTTGTGCTTGGCGCGCGAAATCGATGCGAGCTGATCGGCGAAGATGCCCTTGCTGTCGAACAGCAGGCGGCCGATCAGCGTGCTCTTGCCGTCATCGACGGAACCCGCGGTGATGAAGCGCAGCAGGCCGCGCTCGGTGCCTGCACTGGTCGACAATACTTGATCTGCAACTACGGCGTTCATCAGAAATATCCTTCTTTCTTGCGTTTTTCCATCGAGGCTTCGGACGTCTGGTCATCCATGCGGGTCGCGCCGCGCTCGGTAATCTGGGTCACCGCGGTTTCGGCGATGATTGCATCCACGTCGGCCGCATCGGATGCGACCGGGCAGGTGCAGGAAATGTCGCCGACGGTGCGGAAGCGCACGATGCGTTTCTCGACGGTCTCGCCTTCGCGCGGCGGCGTGAGATCGGTCAGCGGCACCAGCAGGCCGTTGCGCGGGATGACCTCGCGCTCGTGCGCGAAGTAGATCGGCGGCAGCTCCAGCTTTTCCCGCGCGATGTATTGCCAGACGTCGAGCTCGGTCCAGTTCGAAATCGGGAATACGCGCATGTTCTCGCCCGGATGGACCCGGGTGTTATACAGGTCCCACAGCTCGGGGCGCTGCGCCTTCGGATTCCACTGGCCGAATTCGTCGCGGAAGGAAAAGATGCGCTCCTTGGCGCGCGCCTTTTCCTCGTCGCGGCGGGCGCCGCCGATGCAGGCGTCGAACTTGTGTTCTGCGATGGTTTCCAGCAGCGTCACGGCCTGCGCCGCATTGCGGGAATCGGTCTGCGGATTGCGCAGGCGCACGGTGCCGCGCTTGATCGAATCTTCCACTGAGCCGACGATCAGGCGCTCGCCGAGTTCAGCCACGCGCTTGTCGCGAAACTCGATCACTTCCGGGAAGTTGTGGCCGGTGTCGATATGCACCAGCGGGAACGGAAACTTGCCCGGACGGAAAGCCTTTTCGGCGATGCGCAGCAGCACGACCGAATCCTTGCCGCCGGAGAAGAGCAGCGCGGGATTGGTGCACTCGGCCGCGACTTCGCGCATGATGTGGATCGCTTCCGATTCCAGCCAGTCCAGGTGACGGTTGCTGGCGGCGTCAAGAAAGAGTTTTTCGACTGCTGTGTTCATAGTGTTGTTCTTGCCTTGTGATACGTCTGATACCTCATTCAGGTTCCCGCGCCGGAAAAGTTCGGGAACTGCCTTCCTTACATTCCTGCCTTGCAGTCAGGTGTGCTCAGGTGCGGTCAGGTCTCGGCCACCGCCTTGATCCGCACCAGCTTGCCGTCGACCACGTGCAGGCCGCATTCCTTCGACTCCGGGTTTTCCCACCACCAGCGGCCGGCGCGCACATTCTCGCCCGGCTGGATGGCGCGGGTGCAAGGCTCGCAGCCGATCGACGGATATCCCTTGTCGTGCAGCGGGTTGTACGGCACGTTGTTGGCGCGGATGTAATTCCAGACGTCTTCCTCGGACCAGTCCGCCAGCGGATTGAACTTGGTCATGCCGTGCGCCGGATCGTCTTCCTGCACCCCGAGTTCGGCGCGGGTGGTCGACTGCGAACGGCGCTGGCCGGTGATCCAGGCCTTGTTGCCGGCGAGCGCGCGGTTCAGCGGCTCGACCTTGCGAATGCGGCAGCATTCCTTGCGCATGTCGACGCTGTCGTAGAAGGCGTTCAGGCCGTTCTGCTTGACGTAGGCATCGATGGCGTTCGGCTCGGGCTTGTACAGCGCGACCTCATAGCCATAGGTTTCGCGGATGCGATCGACCATGCCCAGGGTTTCCTTGTGCAGGCGGCCGGTTTCCAGCGTGAAGATGCCGATCGACAGCTTGGCCTTCAAAATCATGTCGGCCAGCACCATGTCTTCGGCAGCCAGGCTGGAGGCGAACACCGCCGGCGAAAACTCGTCGGCAATGCGCCTGAGCGTCGCCTGCGTGTTCCCGACCAGGGTGTTCAGGTCGCTCATGCCGGCGCTCCACTGCGCTGCACACGGCGGAACAGCGGCGATTTCTGGTCCCAGGAAGTCTGGTAGACCTCGGAGAAATCGGTCAGTCCCTTGAGCGCGTCATGGATGTTCTTGTCTTCGCGCACCGCGAAGGCATCGAAGCCGACGCGCTGCATGTAGAACAGCTGGTCGCGCAGAACGTCGCCGATGGCGCGCAGCTCGCCGGTGTAGCCGAGGCGGGCGCGCAGGTTGTAGGCGGTCGAGTAGCCGCGGCCGTCGGCGAATTTCGGGAAGTCGACGGCAACCACCTTGAAGTTGCCCAATTCGCCCTTGAGTTCTTCCGGACGCTCGCTGCTGGCGATCCAGACACCCAGCTCGGCGCGGCCTTCCAGCGTGGCGCGCTGCGCCTGCCAGACCTTCAGAGGCACGATGACCTTGCCGTCGGGGATGGCTACGGTTTCCGGCGTGTCCTCCTCGCCGAGGCGCAATACGTTCCAGTCATCGGAGACGACGGCCCTGTTCTTGATGATGTTACGCATAGGCGTCCTCTCCGGTTTTGTGTTCGATCTTGATGGGGGTGGCGTAGACGAATTCCTTGAACGGCGCCACCCCGATGCGGCGCGCGGTATCGATGAAGCGTTCGTCTTCGTTGCGCTCGCGCAGGTAGACCTGCAGGATGCGGTCGATCACTTCCGGCATCTGATGCGCGGAGAACGACGGGCCGATGATCTTGCCGATGCTCGAATTGTTACCCTGGGCGCCGCCGACGGACACCTGGTACCACTCGCTGCCGTCCTTGTCGACGCCGAGGATTCCGATGTGGCCGACATGATGGTGACCGCAGGAGTTGATGCAGCCGGAAATGTTGAGCTCGATCTCGCCGATGTCATGCTGGAAGTCGAGGTTGTCGAAACGCTCGGCGATGTCGGCTGCGATCGGGATCGACTTGGCATTGGCCAGCGCGCAGAAGTCGCCGCCCGGGCAGCAGATCATGTCGGTCAGCAGGCCGATGTTGGGTGTGGCCATGCCGTGCGCCTTGGCGTCTTCCCACAGGCGGATCAGGTCGGACTGCTTCACGTCCGACAGCACCAGGTTCTGCTCGTGGGTCACGCGCAGTTCGCCGAAGCTGTAGCGGTCGGCGAGCTCGGCGGCGAAGTCCAGCTGTTCCGCGGTAGCGTCACCCGGCGGCACGCCGGTCTTCTTCAGCGACAGCACGACGGCGGCATAGCCCGGCATCTTGTGCGGCTTGACGTTGCGCTTGATCCAGTTGGAGAAGGCCTTGTTGTCGTTCTTGAACTGCTCGACAGCGGCGTCGACGGCCGCCAGCTTCTCATAGGCCGGCGCCGGGAAGAACGAGGCCACGCGCGCCAGTTCCTCTTCGGTCAGCGTGCTCGGGCCATCCTTGATGTCGGCCCATTCCGCCTCGACCTGGCGGGCGAATTCCTCGATGCCGAGCGCCTTGACGAGGATCTTGATGCGGGCCTTGTACATGTTGTCGCGGCGGCCGTACTGGTTGTAGACGCGCAGGATGGCTTCGATGTAACTCATCACGTGCTGCCACGGCAGGAAGGCCCGGATCTCGCTTCCCAGGATGGGCGTGCGGCCCATGCCGCCGCCGACCAGCACGCGGAAGCCGATCTCGCCCTGCTCGTTCTTCACCACCGACAGGCCGATGTCATGCACCTGGATCGCGGCGCGGTCTTCGAGCGCGCCGTTGATGGCGATCTTGAACTTGCGCGGCAGGAAGGCGAACTCCGGGTGGAATGTGCTCCACTGGCGCAGGATCTCGGCATAGGGACGCGGATCGATGATCTCGTCGGGCGCAATGCCGGCGAATTCGTCGGAAGTGATGTTGCGCACGCAGTTGCCGGAAGTCTGGATCGCATGCATCTCCACCGATGCCAGCTTGGACAGGATTTCCGGGGTTTCCTCGAGCTTGATCCAGTTGAACTGGATGTTCTGGCGGGTCGTGAAATGGCCGTAGCCGCGGTCATGCTCGCGCGCGATATGGGCGAACATGCGCATCTGTTTCGACGACAGCAGGCCGTAGGGAACGGCGATGCGCAGCATGTAGGCATGGCGCTGGTAGTACAGGCCGTTCTGCAGACGGAGCGGGCGGAATTCATCCTCGGCAAGTTCGTCGGAGAGACGGCGGCGTACCTGATCCGCGTATTGGGCTACGCGTTCCTTGACGATCTGATGGTCATACTGGTCGTATCGATACATCTTCTTGTTCCAATCTCAAAAAACCATTTTGGCGGCGACGGCTGTCAGCGTCGTGGCGAGCAGGCCGCGCAGAATTTTTTCCGGGACTGCCTTGGCTGCGAGCGAGCCGAGCGTGATGCCAGGCACCGAACCCACCAGCAGGGCCAGCAGCAATTCCCAGTTGATCGAGCCCAGGTACCAGTGTCCGGCCGCGGCGATCGCGGTCAGGGGTACGGCATAGGCGATGTCGGTTCCGGCAATTTCCGCCGGAGACAGGCGAGGATACAGTAATACCAATATGGTCGCACCTACCGCGCCGGCGCCGATCGAGGAAATCGTCACAAGCGTACCGAGCAAGGCGCCGACCACCACGGTGACGATAATCAGGTTGCGCCCCTGCAACTGCTTTTCCGGATGGGCCAGCGCCCAGGCTTGCATGCGGCCGCGGAAAATGAGGGCGAAGACGGTCAGCAGCACCGAGCCCGCGATGGAGTAGCGGATGATCTGGCCGATATGCTTGTCCATGGCGCCGAAGTACTTGAGCGCGAGCGTGGTCAGCAGGGCGGCGGGCAGGGCGCCGTAGCAGAGGTGGCGCACGATGTCCCAGTGCACTGTGCCGCGGAAGCGGTGCGCGAGGGTGCCGGCAGTTTTCGTGGCTGAAGCGAATGCGAGGTCGGTGCCGACTGCTACCGTCGGCGAAACGCCGAAAAGCAGGGTTAGCAGCGGCGTCATCAGCGAACCGCCGCCGACGCCTGTCAGGCCTACCAGCAGGCCTACTGCAAAACCGGACACTATATAAGTAACAGTCATGGAACCTCGCACATGGGAGTGTGAATCGTAATAAACTTATTCCTTATTCCAAACTATTTAGTATTTATTTGCTTATATGCCCATATGGCATAAGAAGGCATGAAAGATACCGTTGGGCCGGCAATCGGCCTTGCAGCAAGGGAAACAATGAATCTCCATCAACTGCGCTTCGTGCGCGAAGCCGTCCGGCAGAATTTCAACCTCACGGAAGCCGCCAAAGCGCTGCATACGTCGCAGCCGGGCGTTTCCAAGGCCATCATCGAGCTTGAGGAAGAGTTGGGAGTGGACATCTTCAGCCGGCACGGCAAGCGCATCCGCGGGCTGACCGAGCCGGGCAGGGCGGTGCTGCGTTCCGTCGAACTGATCATGCAGGAAATCGATGGCCTCAAGCGCATCGGCAAGGAATTCGCCGCACAGGACACCGGAAGTTTTACCATTGCAACAACCCACACCCAGGCCCGGTACGCACTGCCCAAAGTGGTGCAGATGTTTACCCAGAAATTCCCCAAGGTGCGCTTGTCCTTGTTGCAAGGCAATCCGCGACAGATTGCCGAGATGGTATTGAAGGACCAGGCCGACATGGCCATCGCCACCGAAGCCATCGCCAACATGGACGGCCTCATCACCATGCCCTGCTATCAGTGGGAACATGTGGTGGTGGTGCCGCATGGCCATGCCCTGCTGAATGCAAAGCCGATCACGCTGGAGGAAATCGCCGGTTATCCGCTGATCACGTATGACAGCGCCTTCACCGGCCGCGCCAAGATCGATCATGCGTTTGCGATCCGGGAACTCAAGCCCGACGTGCTGCTGGAAGCCATCGACGCCGATGTCATCAAGACCTATGTCGAACTTGGCATGGGAGTGGGCATCATTGCCGGCATGGCCTTCGATCCGGAGCGCGACAAGGGATTGGAAGCCATTTCCGTCGGCCATCTGTTCGGCTCGAACGTGTCGCGCGTGGCACTCAAGCAGGGCGCCTACCTGCGCAGCTATGTGTACAGCTTTATCGAAATGCTGACGCCGACGCTCAACCGCAAGTTGATCGAGCAACTGATGAGCGGCGAAAAGGATAGCTACGAATTATGAAGCTGCCATGAAACCGCTGGCGGAATGGCCGCGGGAGCAGCGCCGGGAACTGCGCGGCATCCTGACCGACATCGACGACACCCTGACAACCGCCGGCGCCCTGACGCCGCCGGTGCTGCAAGCCTTGAACGCTCTGCGTGAATCCGGCCTGCAAGTCATCGCCGTCACTGGCCGTCCCACCTACTGGGCGATGCCCTTGCTCAGACTGTGTCGCTTCGATGCGGTGATTGCCGAAAACGGCGCCAGCGCCTTCTGGATCGGCGAACAGGGCCGGATGCAATCGCGGTTCTATGCCGACGAGACGTCCCGCAGGCAGCACCGCATGGCGCTGGAAGCGCTGGTGCCGGTCCTGCGCGGCCGCTTTCCGCAACTGCAGGTGGCCGACGATGCGCCACTGCGGATTGGGGATCTGGCTTTCGATATCGGCGAAAACATTCCGCCTTTGCCGGAGGCAACTGTCGCCGGCATCCTTGCCTGCATCCGCGAGCAGGGCTTCCATGCCACGGCCAGCAGCATACATGCGCATGCGGCGCCGATGCCTTTCTGCAAACAAGCGGCCAGCGAGCGTCTGCTGCGTGATGTTTTCGGCGTCGGCGACGAAACGGCGCGCCTGCAATATGCGTTCGTCGGCGATTCCGGCAATGATGCGCGCATGTTCGCGCATTACCCGCAGGCGATCGGGGTTGCCAACGTGCGCCGCCATCTGCCGCTGCTGGACGCCGCGCCCGCCTATGTGACCGTCAGCGAATGCGGAGCCGGCTTCGTCGAAGTTGCGGACGCGATACTGGCGTCACGCTAATCACATCCGGCGTGGCTTGGATCAACAAGCTTTCCATCTGGGAATGCGCTTCCCGTGCTAGAACCTTCCTGTCATTGGAGCGGAAATGGGCGACTAGACCCAGATCGCAACCTTGGCGCTGGCTGCCAAGTATTCCGCGTTCGGCGCGGTAGCCATGGGCAACACGCTCGGCATGATGCTGGCCAACGTGCCGGCGGTATTGCTCGGCAACGGGATCATCCAGGCCGTTTCGCTGAAACGGGTACGGTCGCTCGCCGCTGCTCTCTTTGCCCTGCTCGGCCTGGCGACGCTCTTCAATGCGGGCGGCCTGACAGGGTTCCTTTGAATGCCTTCTATAATGCCCCTTGGTAAAAGACCGAAGGAGACCCAATGAAACTAGCCACCCTCAAGGACGGCACGCGCGACGGCCAGCTGGCCGTGGTATCGCGCGACCTGAAGACAGCCCATATTGCAGACGGCATCGCGCTGACCCTGCAGCGGGCGCTGGACGACTGGTCCTTCATCGCTCCCCAGCTCCAGGAACTGTATGAGCAGCTCAACGCCGGCAAGACACACCGCAGCTTCGATTTCGACCCGAAGCGCTGCATGGCGCCGCTGCCGCGCGCCTATCAATGGGCCGACGGTTCTTCCTATGTGAACCATGTGGAACTGGTGCGCAAGGCACGCAACGCCGAGATGCCGGAATCCTTCTGGCATGACCCGCTGATGTACCAGGGCGGTTCCGACGACTTCATCGGGCCGACGGACGACATCGTGCTGGCGTCGGAAGAGTGGGGCATCGACTTCGAGGGCGAAGTGGCCGTCGTTACCGGTGACGTGCCGATGGGCAGCACGCCGGCGCAGGCGCTTTCGCATATCAGGCTGCTGATGCTGGTCAACGACGTTTCGCTGCGCAACCTGATCCCGGCCGAACTGGCCAAGGGCTTCGGCTTTTTCCAGTCGAAGCCGGCGTCGAGCTTTTCACCGGTGGCGGTCACGCCCGACGAACTCGGCGATGCCTGGCAGGACGGCAAGGTGACGCTGCCGCTGCGCGCCATCTGGAACGGCGCGCTGGTCGGGCAGCCGAATGCCGGCGTCGACATGGTGTTCAGCTTTCCGCAGCTGATCGCGCACCTGGTCAAGACGCGCAATGCGCGCGCCGGTTCGATCATCGGCTCCGGCACGGTATCGAACAAGGATGCCGGGAAGGGCTATACCTGCATCGCCGAGAAGCGCTGCCTCGAAATGATTGCCGACGGCGAGGCGAAGACGCCGTTCATGAAATTCGGCGATACGATCAAGATCGAAATGCTGGACGCCAACGGCAAGTCGATCTTCGGCGCGATCCACCAGCAGGTGGTTCAGGTAGGCCAGGTTGGCAAGGTTGGGCAGACTGCCGCGTCGCGCTGACCGCGCGTCGCTATACTGCTTCAAACCTTTGCAAGGAGAATGCCATGCCGGATCTGCTTCCTTCGTTGCCGCTGCTGATCGCCTTCCTGTTCGCCAGCCTCGCGCTTGCGATCACGCCGGGTCCGGCGGTGATCTACGTGCTGACCCGCACGCTGGCCCAGGGACGCCGGGCCGGACTGGCGTCGGTGGCAGGCGTTGCCCTCGGCAATCTCGGCAATGCGTTGGGCGCGGCCGTCGGGTTGGCGGCGCTGTTTGCGATTTCCTCGCTGGCCTTCAGCGTCGTGAAGTATGCCGGAGCGGCTTATCTGGTTTACCTGGGGATCAAGGCGCTGCGGGCGCCAGAACCCCAGCCGGGGCAAGCCGCCGAACCGGCTTTCGGGCCGGCGCAGGCGGGACGCATTTTCCGTGATGGCTTCGTCGTTGCTCTCCTCAACCCCAAGACCGCGATCTTCTTTGCCGCTTTCCTTCCGCAGTTCATGGACCCCGCCGCGTCCGCGATGGCCCAGAGCCTGCTGCTCGGCGCGGTGTTCGTGGCGATCGCCGCCATCACTGACCTGATGTACGTGTTCGCGGCAAGCGCACTGGCACCTGCGCTGGGCAGGATGAAGGGCGCCGGAGCGGCCGGACGTTATGTCACGGCGAGCGCCTTCATTGGACTTGGCGTCTTAACCGCGATGTCGGGCGGGCGCGGCGCGAAGTAGAAAATGAAGCATTGCGCCGTTTGATTGCGCGACAATGATGAGTGTCTGAGCAGATTGCCTGTGTACTAGATTAAGAGCGTCTAACAAAATCGAGTAACTACGGTCCAATGGTTTTTCCGGCGAGTTCTTCGGAGAGACGCCATGGCCCGCGAACTGGTTGATGATGAACTATGGGAAATTGTTCGGTCATTATTGCCGCCACCGCCGCGGCACAAGTCGCCAGTCGGGCGCAAGCGGCTGAGCGAACGACGTGTATTCACCGGTATTCTGTTCATCCTGCAATCTGGATTGCCCTGGAAGTTGCTGCCCAGCGAAATAGGCTACGGCTCAGGCATGACATGTTGACGCCGCGCGCGTGACTGGCAGAAAGCCGGGGTATGGGACAAACCGCATCGCATGCTGTTAGCCAAGCGGCGCAATGCCAATCGGATCGACTTTTCGCGCGTGATTGCCGACAGTTCGTCCGTGCGGGCGGTCCATGGGGGGAACTGGGCTCAACCCGACTGATCGGCGCAAGGCGGGCAGCAAGCACCACCTCGTCGTCGATGCCGCCGACACACCGTTGAACGTCATCCTGACTGATGCTAACCGTCATGACTCGACTCAGCTCATGCCGTTGCTCGACGGCGTACCGCCCATTGGTGGGCGGCGCGGGCGGCCACTGCGAAAACCAAAGTGGGTGCAGGCTGACCGTGGGTATGACTGTGAAGCATATCGGCGGATATTGCGACAGCAGGGCATCTGCCCAGAGATCGGAAAGCGATGCACCATTCATGGCAATTATTTGGGCCTGACGCGTTGGGTCGTCGAGCGCACCATCGCCTGGCTGCACCAGTAGCTGGATCAACCGCTTCCGCTGGCTACTGGTACGGTGGGAAAGGCGTGAAGACACCTACCTCGCCATGTTGCAGCTTGCCTGCGGAATCATCGTATGGCGTTCAGCCCTAACGAAATAGGCAGTAAGTACACAATGTGATATGCGCCGCCTCCAGAATGCCAAACAGCTAGGTTGGAAAACGTCGGGCGATTCTCTGCGAATCAACCTCCAAGTGTCGCGGTGCTGCTCTGCATTTAAGATTTTGATGCGATGGGCCTGCCTTTGCCCCATCAGATTAAACGAGAAACGTAACCGTTCAATCTGGAGGAAAATCGGCTTCGGCACTCAGTCGGTGCGTGGTTTATGCTATGTCGAGCGCATCATGACGGTTGCTGGCAGTTGCAAACACCTGGGTCGCAATCCGCTCACTTTCCTGACACAGGCCATTCAAGCACATTGGGGACATGGCGCTGCTCCTTCCTCAATTCGTGACAGGAGCGCCGCAGGCTGAACGGTTACACAATCCGTATGCTAGGTTTTCTATGCTGGAGCGCTTTCGGTCTGACCGGACTGACGCTCCCGGCTGCTTTGCCGGCGACACTGCGTTGTGAGGAGACGCCGATTCCTCCTTGCCATGGCCGGGGGTGCCGAGCCCGCCACGTCGCGTCACCACGCCTTGTTTCGCCGGCAAATCATCTCGGCCTCGTCTAGTCCGGTCAAACTGAAAGCGCTCTAATGAGGAATTCAATTTTTTGTGCACTTATCTTTTTTCATAAAAACCAATCCATTGAACCCAACATGCGCACCGCAGTAATAGCCAGCATGTTCAGACTCTGCGTTATCAATCACTCTAATTCGATCATTGTCTATCGCAAAATATAGTCCATTTGACCTGACCGGTTTTTTCGGACCAAGCTAGTTTGGGATAGCTCCGGTCGATAAAGTTGTTACTTTCTTGCAGAACGC